>JBKDAC010000237.1:0-13723 GCA_046316515.1 Sandaracinobacter sp.
CCGCTGAACTGCATAAGCAATGGCCCGCTTCGCTACGCCCTACGGGCTCCGCTTCGAAGGCCATTGCCCAACCCGCGCTCATGCGCAACAAAGCTACAGGACTCTAATCCGTGCTGGTGGAAACCAGGGGGTCACGTCACCTGGCCCCAGACCAGTCCGCAGGCATCAGCGGCCTTCATTGCGATCCGCATCTTGGTTGCACTGCTTTCGTTCGTTCCAACGACCCACCCATCGGGAAGAAGGGCATTGTATCGTGCCGCAATCTCCGGTTGATTCGGGTAAATGTCGGCAATGGTGCGAGCAATGTTGTTCCGGCCACGGGTCTTTACCGCGCTGGCCATAATTTTCTGCTTCGCTGGATGCTGCCGGAAGAGCTCGGACAAGAATGCAACCCAGACGGTAACCTGGTTTTTCCCGGTTCCAGACTGTGTGCCGAGGCGCCAGCCCAAGGCCTTGCCGTCAGCAGCGGGCGTTTGTGCATCAATTAGGCTTTCAACAGCTGAGCTGGTGGGCACAGAGACCGGCGCTGGAGAATTGTGTCGCGAGGACGAAGAGCCAGCTTTTGGTAGCATGACAGACCCTTGCGACTGCGAGGATAGGAACCTTGCGACCGCCTCATCTGAGGGACGGTGGCCCGATAGCCCTTCAACATTGTCCTGCAACAAGCTGACCAGGTCCGCGTCAGGCCCTCGAAGCATGTCCATCCAGGCTTGGGGCAACTTCTCGGCGGCGCGGCGGCGCGCCGCCTGATCATGATAGTCAGCGCTTGCATCCGACAGCGCGCTGCCACTCTGAATACGTATTCGAGCCAGATACCGGGTAAACCTCAGTTCGGCTTCCGCTTCGTCTCTCTCAAGAAGGTCGAGCTGAAATACCCGCCTCTCATCATAGGTGCCGAACTGGCCAGGCAGATAGAAGCTCCAGATGCGTCCGTCCGTCAGAACTGCAATCTGTGCCCCTTCGTGGAAGGCATATTCGAATAGCTGGCGGTCGGCCTCCCCTGACTTGCCGACCCCCTTCACCTCGACGAAAACCGCGGGGGAGCCAGCCCTTGGTGCCAGAGCGTAGTCAACCCGGCCCTTGCCGGTTGCATATTCTGGTTTGACAATGGTCGGATCAGAGTCGTCCCAACCCAGTTCGCGCAGGATCGGGACGACTATACTCGTCGAAACCGCACGTTCATTCGGATACGCTCCTCGACTGAGGCCATCCCGAATACGTTGCAGCAACAGGCGCATGCTCGCTCAAGCGCCGCCGAGTGCGCCCTGGGTGACCATGCAGTAGAGCATGGGCAGCGACAGGACGGTGTTGGTGCGGCTGAAGATCATCGCGGTGCTTGCGGCCTTCGCCTTGGTGTCGGCGTCGGCTTCCACAATGCCCAGCGCCTTCTTCTGGTTCGGCCAGATGATGAACCAGACGTTGAACGCCATGATGAGCGCGATCCACATGCCGAGCCCGATCAGCCGGTAGGGCGACTGCAGCGACAGCGCCTCGATCATGTAGCCCGACAGCATCGAGACGATGAGGCCGGTGATGACGGTGACGAGGGCTGCCCAGCGGAACCAGAACAGCGCTTCGGGGGCGATGAACTTGGAAACGGCCGGCTTCAGTTCGGCCGGCACCTTGGGCATGGTCGGGATCTGCACGAAGTTGAAATAATAGAGCAGGCCGATCCACATGATGCCGGCCAGCACGTGCAGGAAGCGGAAGAAGCCGTTCGCATAGCCTTCGGCCGACACGAGGTGGCCGTGGAATCCGAACAGCACGACAAGCAGGAGCGCCGCGCCCAGAAGGACCGCGTAGCTCAGGTTTCCAAGCAGTTTCGCCATGGAGAAGAACCCCCTTTTTTCAAGCTATTGAGGACCGCATTGGTGCGGCTTCGAGACGCCTCATGCCAGCCAATGCAAGCGGTTGCAATCGTTTCGCAAAGCCGCCAACGGATGCGGGCATGCGCACCGGGCCAATCCTTCTCTATGTGATCGGAATCGCGGTGTTCTGCGTGATGGACGCCGTGATGAAGACCCTGGTCCAGAACAATCCGGCAGTGATGGCGACCTTCTGGCGCTATGTGTCGGCCATCCTGTTCACCGGCCTGTTCTGGCTGCAGGCGGGCCGGCCCCGGATCACCCGCGAAATGCTGCCGGTGCACCTGCTGCGCGGGTCGATCCTGGCGGTTTCAGCCACGCTGTTCTTCTGGTCGCTGAGCGTGCTGTCGCTTACGCAGGCGGTCACCATCGCCTTCAGCGCGCCGCTGCTGATTCCGCCGATCGCGGCCCTGATGCTGAAGGAGCGGATGCAGGCCGGAAGCGTGATGGCCGGGATCATCGGCTTTGCCGGGGTGCTGGTGGCCGTGGGGTTCGAACCCGAGGACTGGCAGGGCGAGCGGCTTCGCGGGGTTGCGGCCGCGCTTGGGTCTGCCGTCACCTATGCGGTTTCGACCGTTCTGATGCGGCTTCGGGCCGCGCGCGACGGGCCGGCGGTGCTGAGCCTGCTGGGCGCGATCATTCCGGCCGGAGTGCTTGGGCCGGTGATGCTGCTGACGATCCCTTCGGCCCAATGGCTGCCGCAGGGCGTGGACTGGCTGTGGGTGGCTGCCGCCGGCGCCTCGGGCGTGGTTGCCTTGCAGTTCATTGCGCGGGCCTATGCCCGGGCCGAAGCACAGGTGCTGGCACCCTTCGAATACACCGCGCTCGGCTGGGCGGCGCTGCTTGGCTGGGTGTTCTTCGACGAACCGGTGCTGGCCCGCACATGGGCCGGTGCACTGATCGTGGCCGGCGCCTGCCTGTGGCAGGCGCGCAAGGCCTCTGCCGACAGGGCCGCGACCGTGGAGACGCCGTCGAACCCGGCGGCCTGAGGCTCCTCAGGCCGCGAAGCTGGCCCTGGCCCCGCAGCGCTCCACATAGCCGGGAAGCCAGCCCATACCCGGCGGCAGCGGCGCGCCCGACTTTGCGCCGAACAGCAGGAAGGTGCCGAGCAGGATGTCGGCGAGGCTGAAGCGCTCGCCGCAGACCCAGGTCTGGCCGGCGAGCAGCGCGTCGAGTTCGGCGAGATTGCCGTTGAGCAGCCCCAGCATCTCGGCGCCCGCGGCTTCCGACAGGAGCGGCATGCGCGGTGCGAAGAAGGGCCGGCCGACGGTGGCGCGGAAGCCGGCCATGAAGGGCTCCATGATGCGGTGGTCGATCCGGCGGCACCACATGCGGGTCTCGGCGCGTTCGGCCGTGTCGTTTCCGATCAGGGCGGGCTGGGGGTGCAGTTCCTCGATCAGTTCGCAGATGGCGGTGACCTCGGCGATGACCTTTCCGCCGTCGAGCTCGAGCGCGGGCAACTGGCCCATCGGGTTCTTGGCCTTGAAGGCCTCGCCCCGATTCTCGCCCTTCATGATGTCGATGGGCACCAGATCGAGGCTGATGCCTTTTTCGGCGGCGAAGGTGCGGACGATCTGGGGGTTGGGCCCGATGCTGTTGTAGAGACGCATGTTCGTGTTCCTCCCGAGGCTTGGGCCTGTGTCTAGCCGACCCGGCGGCCGCTTTCGCCCCCACGGCCTTGAGAGCTTGTGGGAGCCGATGTGCAGGGCCTAGGCGTGGCGGTACCGTTGCGGGGAGGCGCGGACAGACATGGCAACCCAAGCTTTCAGCTGGTCGAGCGACACCATCGACGACCGCATTGTGAACCCGGCGACCTACACCGATCTGCCGGCGCTTCTGGCCGACTATGCGACGCTGAGGCGCGACGATCCGGTGCACTGGACCGAGCCGAAGGGCTATCGCCCCTTCTGGGCGATCACGCGCCACGCCGACATCGTTGCCGTTTCGAAGGCCAACGACCGCTTCATCAACCGCGAGCGGACCTATTTGAGCCCGATCGAGGGCGAGCAGTGGATTCTGCAGATGACGGGTGACACCCACCTGTTCCGCACGCTGGTGGACCTGGACGATCCCGAGCATCGCAAGCTGCGGCAGGTGACCCACGCCTGGTTCCAGCCGGGCACGGTGAAGGCGAACCTTGAGGGCAAGGTCCGCGCGATTGCCCGCGAGCATGTGGAGTTGATGCGGGCCAAGGGCGAGACTCTCGACTTCGTGAACGAGGTGGCGCTGTTTTATCCGCTGCGCGTGATCATGGAGATCCTTGGCGTGCCGCGCGAGGACGAACCGATGATGCTGAAGCTGACGCAGGAGACGTTCGGCGCGCTGGATCCGGACGTGATCGCGCGCTCGCAGATCCTGACGGAAGGGGCGGGCCTGTGGGGTGGCACCACCGGCGACAAGCAGGTGGACCTGCTGCAGCTGGCGCAGACCTTCTTCCAGTATTTCGGGCGCATGATCGCCGACCGGCGGGCGAACCCGCGCGACGATGTGGCGACCGTGATCGCGAACGGCACCATCGACGGGCAGCCGATCCCGGAGCGGGAGGCGCTGTCCTACTATGTGATCACCGCGACGGCCGGGCACGACACGACGAGTTCGTCGGCGGCCGGCGGATTCTGCGAACTGGCGCGCAACCCCGGCGAGTTGGCGAAGCTGAAGGCCGATCCGTCGCTGATCCCGCTGTTCGTGGAGGAGATGATCCGCTGGTCGACGCCGGTGAAGCATTTCATGCGGACGGCGACCGAGGACACGGTGGTGGGCGGCAAAACCATCCGCAAGGGCGACGGGCTGTGCCTGTTCTATCTTTCGGGCAACCGCGACGAGAGCGTGTTTGCAGACGCCGATCGCTTCATCGCCGACCGCAACCCGAACCCGCATGTGAGCTTCGGACATGGGGTGCACCTGTGCCTGGGGATGCACCTGGCGCGGCTGGAGCTGAAGATTCTGTTCGAGGAGCTGCTGCCGAAGATCGCCTCGATCGAGCTGACCGAGGAGCCGAAGCTGAGCTATGCGAACTTCGTGAACGGGCTGAAGACGCTGCCGGTGCGCGTTACGTGGGCCTGAAGGACGAGGCGTGGCGGCTGCAGCCGGCCGCCTATCCCCGGCACCTGACGCTGCACCCGCGCTATGGCGACATGGACGTGAATGCGCATCTGAACAATGTCGCGATTGCGCGGCTGTTCGAGGAGACGCGGGTGCAGACGCTGAGTGCGCTGCGCGGGACCTCGGTGGGGGGTGGCGATCCCTCGTCGATGATGATCGTGCATGTGGGCATCGATTACCTGTTGGAGGGGGGTTACCCCGACCCGATCGATGCGGGGCTGGCGGTGACCGACATCGGGCGAACGAGTTTCCGGCTGGGGCTGGCGCTGTTCCAGCGGGGTCGGGCGATCGCGCTGGCGGACTGCGCGATGGTGAACTTGAAGGACCGGCGACCGGGCGAGATCGACGGCGCGCTGCGGGCTGCACTGGAAGGACTGAGACATGGGTGAGGTGACTGGCTTTTCGGGCCCGGCCGAGGATGTGGCGGCGATCCGCGCGCTGCACGATCGGTATGCCGATGCGGTGAACCGGCGCGATGCCGACACCTGGGGTGCGCTGTGGGTCGAGGATGCGGTGTGGGACCTGATGGGGACCCGGGTCGAGGGCCGGGCCGCCATCGTGGGGCTGTGGAGCCAGGCCATGGCGGGCTTCGCCTTCGTCGGCTTCTTCAGCCAGCCGGGCGCGATTGCGGTGGCCGGCGACCGTGCCGAGGGGCGGGTCTGGACGCACGAGGTGCTGGACGGCCCGGACGGAGAACGCCGGCCCCTGGGCCGCTATGACGACCAATATGTGAAGCGTGACGGCGCTTGGGCTTATGCCGAACGCCGATTCAGCCTGAGGAGACCCTGACATGGCAATCGTGATCACCGGCGAGGTGGATCTGCAGCCGGGCCAGCGCGATGCGGCACTTGCCGGCGCGAAGCCCTTGATCGACGAGGCGCTGGCCGAGCCTGGGTGCCGCCACTACAGCTGGGCGGCCGACCCCTATCTGCCCGACCGGATCCATGTGTTCGAGGAATGGGACACCGCCGACCAGCTGGCGGCGCATCTGGTGGCGCCGTCCTATTTCGGGATGCTGGGGCATCTGAGCCAGTTCGGCATCGCGAATGCGGTAACGCGCAAGTATCGCGTGGACCTGATCGAGCCCGTCTATGGCGCCGACGGGGTGGCAACGGCACGCTTTGCAGGAGAAGGCGCATGATCCGGCTGGATGGAAAGGTCGCGATCGTGCTGGGCGCGGCCGGCACAGACAATATGGGGCAGGTGATCGCCCGCGCGTTCGCGAACGCGGGCGCGAAGGTGGTGGTGGCCGGCCGGAAGGAGGGCCCGCTGAAGGCGGTGGCCGCCGAGATCGGGGGCGACTGGCTGCCATGCGACATCACGAAGAAGGCAGAGGTGGAGGCGCTGTTCGCGCAGGCCGTGAAGCGGCATGGCAAGGCGGACATTGCCGTGAATGCGACCGGCTGGGGGCTGCTGAAGCCGCTGACCGAGATTTCGGATGCGGAACTGGACGACCTGGTAGCGCTGCAGTTCAAGGGCGTGCACCATTTCCTGGCCGCCGCAGTGACGCACATGACGGGCGGCGGATCGATCATCCAGATCTCGTCGGCCTCTACCTTTGCGCTGCTGTGGAACCATGCGGCCTATATCGGCACCAAGTCGGGCGCGGACGCGCTGATCCGCTGCGTTGCCAATGAATATGGGGCGCAAGGGATCCGGGCGAACAGCATCGCCCCCGGGCTGACGGCAACGCCGATGACGGCCGACGCCATGGCGGCGCCCGGGCTGGAGGCGGCGTTCGCGAAGGAATATCCCCTGGGCCGGATCGGCACGTCAGAGGATGTGGCGGATGCCTGCCTGTGGCTGGCTTCCGACGCCTGCTTCGTGACGGGGCAGACGCTGCAGGTGAACGGCGGGCTGACGCTGCGGCGGAACCCGACGCCCGGGGAGATGCAGGCGGCCGTGATGGCGGCGATGGCCGCTATGCCGCAGAGCTGATGAAGCCCGCATTGACCGGCGGAACGCTGCAAGTGCGACTGCACCTCAGCGCGCCCTGGTCAGCAGGCGGCGGCAATGAAGCCGCCGGTTGTCCCTATTGGGCGGCGGCAATGAAGCCGCCGCCGAGCACCCGGCTGCCGTCGTAGCAGACGGCGGCCTGGCCGGGGGAGACGCCATACTGGGGTTCGGCAAGTTCAAGACGCGGTGATCCGCCGCCGAACAGGCGTGCCTGCGCGAGCGGGGCCATGGAGCGGAGCTTGACCGTCACTTCGAGGCCGGCCTCTGGCAGGGGGCCGGTGAGGCAGTTCAGGCTGTCGAGTGTGACCGTGGAGACGGCAAGCGCGGCGCGCGGGCCGACGACGAGGCGGTTGGTCTCGGGCTCGAGCCGGACAACGTAGAGCGGCTCTGCCTGGCCGCCGACGTCGATTCCGCGGCGCTGGCCGACGGTGAAGCCGATCAGCCCCTGGTGGCGGCCGAGGACCTGGCCCTGAAGGTCGATGATGTCGCCGGGCGCCTCAGCTTCGGGGCGCAGCTTCTTCACGATCGCACGATAATCGCCGTTGGGCACGAAGCAGATATCCTGGCTGTCGGGCTTGCCCGCGACCCGCAGGCCGAAATGCTGGGCGAGCAGGCGCACTGTCGGCTTGTCGAGGCCGCCGAGCGGGAAGCCGAGGCGCGCAAGCTGGGCCTGGGTGGTCGCGAAGAGGAAGTAGCTCTGGTCCTTGGACGGGTCGGCGGCGCGGTGGAGTTCCGCGCCCGTCGTGCCATCGACTCGCTGGACATAATGGCCGGTGAGCAGGGCCTCTGCCCCCAGATCGTCGGCGACGCCCAGCAGGTCACGGACTTTCACGGTCTGGTTGCAGCTGATGCAAGGGACCGGGGTGCGGCCGGCCAGATAGCTGTCGGCGAACGCCTCCATCACCTCGGCGCGGAAGGCCGAGACATAATCGAGCACATAATGGGCAAAGCCTGCGCGGTCGGCGACGGCGCGGGCGTCGGCGATGTCGGATCCGGCACAGCAGGCCCCTTCGCGCGAAGGGGCGGCGTCGCTGTCGGACAGGCGCAGTGTGACCCCGATTGTTTCACAGCCGTGCCAATGTGCGATCGATGCCACCACACTGGAGTCGACCCCGCCGGACATCGCCACGACGACCCGGCTGCCGGGAGCCGGCAATCTGGCCGCAATGTGACGAAGTGCGGCCGAAACGACGTCTTCCTGTGTGACCACGCTCAAGTCCGAATCTCCGGTAACAATGCTTTGCACCACTTTGTGCAGGTTTTGAGCTACCTACAGTCATCGATGGTCTCAATGCGACGCCAAGTCTGCCGTTGCTTGGGGAAGGGAAGCAGAAGGCCAGCGATGTCGGGTTGGAAAGCGGTTCGTGCCGCTTGCCGCCCGGGTCGGACCGGAGATGGGACGCCCGAGCGGAAAGCACAAGAGCCGTGGGCCTGGTGGCGGAGGCGGCTGCCCGTGGTGACAGGTGAGGCTGTTCACCCGGGCGAGGCACCCTCTGAAGGGACGGCACAACAGACGTTGCAGATGTTGCGTGCGCAAGACTGCTTTGTTGGAAGAGCAAGGGTAGATGATGAACAAATATGAGGCCAACATCCGGGAAACCGGCGGCATCCACGAGAGCGGGGTTCCCGCAACCGGTGCGCGTGCCGATGATAATCGGCCCATCGAGGTTCCCGGGCCTTTGGGCCGCCCGATCACGCTGGACAGCCTGCCGCCGCCGGACACGCGCCGCTGGGTGGTGCGCCGCAAGGCGGAGGTGATCGTCGCAATCCGGGGCGGCCTGCTGACGGCGGCCGAAGCCTGCGCCCGCTATCGGCTGAGCCCGGAAGAGCTGGAGCTGTGGCAGGAGTCGATCGACCGGGCCGGTGTGCCGGGCCTGAGGGTCACGCGGATCCAGCTGTATCGCGACAATCCGGCAAAGCCGCCTGCCAAGGTGGAACGCGCCCAAGCCGCGCGACCTGAGCCGTCCCTGGGCGATCTGAGGCGGATACTCGGCGGAGATCCTGGGAACGCAAACAGCTCTGCGACCGGCTGATGCGAAATTCTCTCGGCTTGGAACCGTAAACGGCTGCGTGCCGGAAAGGACAAGATGACGATGGCAATTATGAACATGGGCGGAGCGCAAAGCCTGCTGAACGGGCTGGACGGACTCCGCGTGAATGGACGCACCGATACGCCGCGGGAAGCGGATGCCCGCACCCGCGACATGAGTGCGGACATGGCCCGGGCGGCAGCGCCGGCGCGGTCGCGCTTTGCCGCCCCGCAGCGGACCACGCGCCTGCTGCTGGTGGAGGACGACCGCCTGCTGTCGGACGCGCTGAGCCGCATGCTGGAGCTGGCCGGTTTCACCGTTTACGTGACCGGCTTTGGCGAGGATGCGCTGGACCTGGCGCGGGCCTATCGTTTCGACGTGGTGGTGCTGGACCTGACGCTGCCCGATATGGCGGGGGGCCAGGTGCTGCAGCATCTGCATGTGATGCGGCCGGACACGCCGGTGATCATCCTGTCGGGCGAGGCCGCGCTGGAATCCAAGATCGAGAATTTCCTGGAAGGCGCCGACGACTATATCACCAAGCCCTTCCATCGCGACGAGCTGCTGGCGCGGATCCACGCGGTATTGCGCCGGTCGCGCGCGGCGGCGCCGCAGGAAATCCTGCTGGACACGCTGACGCTGGACCTGGTGGCGCATCGCGCCTCGGTCGGTGGCGTGCAGGTGCCGCTGACGGGCAAGGAATATGCCTGCCTAGAGTATCTGGCGACACGGCGCGGCATGACGGTGACCAAGGAGATGTTCCTGGCGCACCTGTATGGCGGCCGCGACGAGCCGGAAATGAAGATCATAGACGTGTTCATCTGCAAGCTTCGCCGGAAGCTGGCCGAAGCCGGCGCCCCGCCGGTGATCGAGACCGTCTGGGGTCGCGGCTACACGATCGCGACCGACAACTGAGCTTATGCCGCCGGGCCCGGCGGGCCCGGCCTGCTGTCTCGCGGCGGGGCGCTTCCGGCTGCTGTCTGACATGTTGCTACCGGAGATGTTTCCGGGCAATGTGTTTGCCTCTTCACATCCAGGGTTGGATGTTGCCTCGGGGCCTGACGCGTCGCGTGCGTGTCAGGCCCTTTTTCTGCGCAGTTCCGACAGCGCGCGGATAATCCCGCGCAGGGTGCGCACCTCTTGCGCAGAGAATTGCGGGCGGGTGAGCATGTGGGCGAGCGTGCGGCGGGTGGCCGGGGTGCGATCGGGCACGTGGAAATAGCCGGCCTCATCCAGCGCGGTTTCCAGATGGGCGATCAGGCCCGCCACCTCTTCGTGCGGGGCGGGCACATGATCGGCTGGCGGCAGCGGGGGCGGATCGCCAGCCTGGAACCATTCATAGCCCATCAGCAGCACGGCTTGGGCGAGGTTGAGCGAGCCGAAGCCGGGGTTGACCGGGCAGGTCACGATGGTCTGCACAGGGGCGAGATCGTCGGCCGTGAGGCCCGAGCGCTCGGGGCCGAAGAGGATGCCCGAGCGCTGGCCGCGGGCAGCTGCTTCGCGGATCATGGCTGCTGCTTCGCGCGGGGTGACGACGGGCTTCACCATGTCGCGGCCGCGCATGGTGGTGGCGAAGGTAAGCGCGCAGCCTTCGAATGCGCCGACGACATCGTCGTGGACGGCGGTGGCATCAAGCACATGGTCAGCGCCGGCGGCGGGGGGGCCGGCCTCGGGGTTGGGCCAGCCATCGCGCGGGGCGACGAGGCGCAGCGTATTGAGCGCGAAATTGCCCATGGCGCGCGCGGCCATGCCGATGTTCATGCCCAGCTGGGGGCGGACGAGGATGATAGCAGGCGGGGGCGGTGCGTCTGGCATGGCGGCGCCTGATGGACGAGGCGGGGGCGGCAGTCGAGTCCGTTGGCGTTGCGGGCGGGTGGCGGCGGGGCCTGCAGACGGCTATGGGCCAGGTGATGGACGCGACCGTTTCCGAACCGCCCCGCCTGATCCGGCGGATCGGTGCCCTGCCCCGCTGGGCGACGCTGCTGGCGGCGTTGGGCGCGGGCGCGCTGTCGGCGCTGGCGTTCCAGCCGGTGGGCACCATTGCAGGCCCAGTGCTGGGGGTGGGGTTGCTGCTGATCCTGCTGGTGCAGGCACCTGCGGGGCGGAGTTTCGGGCTGGGGCTGCTGTTCGGGTTCGGGAACTTCGTGATCGGGCTCAGCTGGATCGCGACGGCCTTCACCTATCAGGGCGAGATGCCGGTGTGGATGGGGTGGGTGGCGGTTGTCGGGCTGTCGCTGTTCCTGGCGCTGTATCCGGCGCTGGCGGCCTGGGCGGCGCGGCGGCTGACCGACAGGATCGTGCCCCTGGCGCTGCTGTTTGCTGGCCTGTTCGCGCTTACGGAGATCCTGCGCGGTACGCTGTTTTCGGGCTTTGCGTGGAACCCGCTGGGGGCGGGCTGGCTGCAGCTGCCGGGCGTGGCGCAGCTGGCGGCGCTGGTGGGGGCGAACGGCCTGTCGGCGCTGGCGGTGCTTGCGGGCGGCAGCCTTGCCGCCCTGCTGGGGGCACGGGGCGAGGCCGGCCGGCTGGGCCTGGTGCTGCTGTTCCCGCTGCTGCTGGCGCTGGGGCTTGTGGTGCCGCGGGTGCAGGCGCCGCTGCCCCCCGACACGGCGACGCGGCTTCTGCTGGTACAGACGGGCACGCGCATCGAGGACAAATATGGGGAAAATGGCCTGGAGCGGAGCCTTGAGCGGGCCGTGCTGCAGACGCGGGCAGCGCTGGGTGAAGGGCCGGTGCCGGCGGCGGTGATCTGGCCCGAGGCGACAATCGAATATCCGCTGGAGGACATGCCAGGGCTTGGGGCGACGCTGACGCAGGGCTTTGCGCCGGGTACCCTGTTGCTGAGCGGGGGCATTGCCATCGAGCGGGATGCCGACGGCGGGGTTACGGGCGCGCGCAACAGCCTCTATGCGCTGGACCATCGGGGCACGATCCTGGCGCGGTACGACAAGGCCCACCTGGTGCCCGGCGGCGAGTATCTGCCGCTGCGCGCCATTGCCGAGCCGCTGGGGCTGGCGCGGCTGGTGCCTGGAAGCCTGGATTTCCTGCCCGGGCCGGGGGCGACGACCTGGCGGCTGCCGGGCCTGCCCACGGTTGCGCCCAACATCTGCTATGAGATCATCTTTCCGGGCGCGGTCGTGGAACGGGGGGTGCAGCCGGGCTTCATCCTGACGGTGTCGAACGATGCCTGGTTCGGGCGCTCCGGCCCGCCGCAGCACCATGCGCAGGCGCGGCTGCGGGCGATCGAGGAGGGGGTGCCTGTGGTGCGGGTGACGCCGACGGGGATATCGGGCGTGATCGATGCGCGGGGCGGGCTGGGCGTGACGCTCCCCACGGGAGGCGCGGCGCAGGCAATCGTGAACGTGCCGGCCGCGCTGGCGGCGACACCCTTTTCGCGGGCCGGACTGGCGGCGCCGGGGCTGTTTGCCTTTGCGCTGATCGGGCTGGGGGCCTGGCTGCGGCGGAGGCCTACGGACAAAAAGACATAAACATCTCTTTATGTCCCTTGCCAATTGCTGTCTGCGGGAGTAGCGCAGTGAGCAATCCAGAGGAGTTTTCATGGCCCGCAAAAGCTTCATCTTCACGTCGGAATCGGTCTCGGAAGGGCATCCCGACAAGGTCGCCGACCAGATTTCCGACGCCGTCGTCGACCTGTTCCTGTCGAAGGACCCGCAAGCGCGCGTGGCCTGCGAAACGCTGACGACCACCAACCGCGTCGTGCTGGCCGGCGAAGTGCGCGGGCAGGGGATGATAGACCGCGAAGGCAATTGGGCACCGGGCGCGCAGGAGGAAATCCAGCGCGTAGTGCGGGAAACCGTGAAGCGCATCGGGTATGAGCAGGACGGGTTCCACTGGCAGAACCTGGTGTTCGAGAACCATCTGCACCCGCAATCCGCCCACATCGCGCAGGGCGTGGACGAGAGCGGCAACAAGGACGAAGGCGCCGGCGACCAGGGCATCATGTTCGGTTACGCGACCGACGAAACGCCCGACCTGATGCCGGCCACGCTGCACTATTCGCACAAGATCCTGGAGCGGATGGCGGCGGACCGGCACAGCGGCAAGGCCCCCTTCCTGGAGCCCGACGCCAAGAGCCAGGTGACGCTGGCCTATGAGAATGAGATTCCCGTGCGCGCCACGGCGCTGGTGGTTTCGACCCAACATGCGGTGGATTACTGCCTGCCGTGGGTCGACGGCGACAAGCAGGGCGGAGACGCGGCCAAGTACAAGACGCTGCGCGACTATGTGATCTCGGTGTTTCACGATGTGCTGCCCAAGGGCTTCGTGACGCCCGAAACGGTGATCCACGTGAACCCCACCGGCCGGTTCGAGATCGGCGGGCCGGACGGCGATGCCGGTGTGACGGGCCGCAAGATCATCGTGGACACCTATGGCGGCGCCTCGCCGCACGGTGGCGGCGCGTTCAGCGGCAAGGACCCGACCAAGGTCGACCGGTCGGCCGCCTATATCACCCGCTATCTGGCCAAGAATGTGGTGGCGGCCGGCCTTGCCCGTCGCTGCACGATCCAGCTTTCCTATGCGATCGGCGTGGCCGAGCCCTTGTCGGTGTATGTCGATCTGCACCACACCGGGACGGTGCCGGAAAGCCGGCTGGAAGAGATCCTGCCGCAGCTGGTGCGGCTGACTCCCAAGGGCATTCGCACGCACCTGGGGCTGAACCGGCCCATCTATCAGCGGACGGCCGCCTATGGCCATTTCGGCCGGACGCCGGATGCCGAGGGCGGCTTCAGCTGGGAAAAGACGGACCTGGTG
>JBKDAC010000238.1:0-7923 GCA_046316515.1 Sandaracinobacter sp.
GCCGCGCCGGCGCCACCCCCCCGGGCACCTCCATGCGGACCGCCCCCACCAGCGGGCGCAGCGCCGCCCGCGTCGGCGCCTCGGCCGGCTGAAACGCCCCCCGGTCCTGCCGCCATTCGCGGTTCAGCTCTGCCCTGTCGCCGGTCGCGCGAAAGGCGAGATCCGGGTCCAGCCCGATCAGCGAGTAGCGCCCGCGCGTGCGCCCGCCCTCGACCGATTCCAGCAGGAAATCGCCGCGCCCCTCCTGCGCCAGCTTCAGCCAGGCCGAAACGGGCGTTTCGGTATCGGCATCCAGCACGATGTGACGGCAGGCGTGCTGCCCGGCCGCCAGCCGGGCGAGTGGCTCGCACCTGTCACCCCCGGCCGGCACCAGCCTAGTCGGCGATGGCGCCGGTCAGGCGGCGATTAACGGCCTTCAGGGCGTCGGGCTTGCGCACGACGCCCACGCTCCGCTCGATCACGCGCACAAAGCTTTCGGCAATCTCGTTTCCACCTTCGCGCACCAGGCTCTGCCGGACGGCATCAACCAGCTGCGGCGCCTGCGAGACATCGCCCGGCACCACCTCGTCGACCTTCACCACGAACCAGCCCTGGCCCTGCGGCGCAGAGATCACGCGCGCCTGGCCCTTGGGCGTGTTCAGCAGCAGCACCACCGGCGGCGGCACCTGCTGCCCCTGCTGGGACATCTGGGTCAGCTCCAGCCGGCGCACCGACAGCTGCTGCGCCGGCGGCAATGACTTGCCCGCAGTTGCCTCAGCCAGCGACTGGCCCTTGCTGAGGGCAGCGGCGATGCGGTCGGCCTCGGCCTTGGCCGCGTCGGAACGGGCCTTCACCGACCAGGCGGCCTCCACATCGGCGCGGATCTTCGCCAGCGGCACCACCTCGGGGGCCAGCACATCGGTCACTTCCAGCAGCGCAAAGCGGTTCGGTGCCACTTCCACCACCTGCGGCCCCTGCGCGACGTCGGCATCGAACACCTTGGGCAGCAGCGGTTGCTCAAGGCGCGACACCTGATAGTTTGCGTCGAACAGCCGCCCGTCCGCCGCCAGCGCCGGAGAGCTCTGGACGGGCACGCCCAGCCCCTTGGCGACATCGGCCAGCGATTCCCCGCCGGTCAGCTTGTCTTCGGCGGCTGCCACCGTTGCGGCCATCAGGTCGGCCGCCTTTTCGGTGGCGAGCTTCTGCTCGATGCCCGCGCTCACCGTGTCGAACGGCTGCGGCGTTGCCGGAATCACCTTCGTCACCTCCAGCAGGTGCCAGCCTAGGCTGGTCTGCACCGGGTCGGACACGGCGCCGGGCTTCAGTGCGAAGGCCGCCTTCGACACCTCGGGGGCCACCTCGGTGGCAAGGCCGTCCGCGTTCTGGATGCCGAGGTCGATGTCGGTCGCCGCGAAGCCCTCGGTCGCAGCAGCATCCGCAAAGGGCTTGCCGCCGCGCACGGCCGCCACAAAGGCCTTGGCCTTTGCTTCGTCCTGCACGACCACCTGCCGGATCGCGCGGGTTTCCAGCCCGCCGAACTCGGCCTTGTTGTCGTCATAATATTTGCGGACCTCGGCGGCCGTGGGCTTTGCCTTTTCGGCCAGCTGTGTCGCATCGATTTCCGCAAAGCGGAAGGCGCGCCGCTCGGGCAGCGTATAGGCTACCTCGTTCTCGGCATGGAAGGCCGCCAGCTGGGCATCGGTCGGCTTGCCGGGATCGGGCATGGCCGCCGACGGGATCGGCAGGATCGCCCCGCGCCGCACTTCCAGCAGCAGCTGGGCAAAGGGTTCCGCCATGCCGCGCGGGATGGTTGTGCCGGCCAGCACCGGCTGCAGCAGCTGGCGGCGCAGCAGGTCCTGCTCGATGCTGTTGCGCAGCTCTGCCTCGGTCAGCCGCTGGTCGGCCAGCAGGCGCCGGAAGGTGCCGTCGTCGAACTTGCCGTTTAGCTGGAAGGCCGGGATGCTGGCGATCTCGCCATCCACCATGCGGCGGGAAATGGCCATGCCATTGTCCCGCGCGAACACCTGCATCGCCTTTCCGGCGACCAGCTGCTGCATCACCATCTCGCCGCCGCCGGCGCCGATGAAATCCGGGTTGGTGATGCTGGGCGTGCGCTGGCGCTCGCGGTTGACGGCCCGGTCGACGGTCGCCAGATAATCGCTCTCGGTCACGGTCTTGTCGCCGACGGTGGCCAGCACCTGCCCGGTCTGCGCGGTGCCGCCGGGGCTGTTGGGCTGGAACAGGGTGAAGACAAGCGCGCCTAGGGCAAGCCCCAGGATCAGGACACCCACCCACGAGGACACGGACTTGCGCATGGACTGGAGCATGAAAGACCTTCTTGTGGCGCGCACCCGGCCGCAGCGGGCGGGCGCAATTCGGTGCCTCTGTTAGCGGCATGGCAGGGCTTTGGCCAGCGGGCTGGGCACCCGGACCTGCCCCATCCGGCGCAACGCCCCTTGCAGCAGCGCCATTGATCTTGACGGTCGGCCTGCCCGATGCGCTGCAGCGCCAGGCCGACGCCGTCCGCAATGCGGCGGCTCCCCAGGCCGCGCGCCGCGCGCCCGCCCATCTGGGGCTGTTCCGTCACCTGCCCGGCCTTCAGCGCGGGAGCCTCGTCAGCACGCTGCGCAGCCTTTCTGCCGGCCCGGCGCCGCAGTTCCAGCTGCTGCCCCCCGCATTCTGGAACGGGATCTGGGTCGCGCCTGTCCGCAGCCCCGCGCTGGACGACATCAGGGCAGAGCTTGCCGAATGCTGGCATGGCCTTCTTGCCCCCGGCGATTTCGCCCCCCCGCGCTTTCACATCAGCCTGGGCAAGGGGCGCGATGCCCCAACGTCCCTGTCGCGGGGGCCGTGGCGCGCGACCGGCCTGCTGCTATGGCAGCATGACCGGCCGCAGCAGGCGAAGGCCGAACGGGCGGGCGATGAACGCGACGGGGCGTTCTGGACTCCGCTTGTGGGCTGCGCTTTCCATCGGTAAGACGCCAGCCATGACACCCTCCTCCGCTACGGCTCCCGGCGCTCGTGCCAGCGGTCGTGTCCTCGCTGCCGCACTCCTGTCCGTTTCGCTGCTGCTGACCGCAGGCTGCGCGCGCAACCGGAACAAGCCCAAGACCGACCAGGCCTACGTCGCGCGCGACGTGGAGACCCTATATACCATTGCCCGCGACACGCTGGCCAAGGGGGATTACCGCCTGGCGGCCGCCATGTTCGACGAGGTGGAGCGCCAGCACCCCTATTCCGTCTGGGCCCGCCGCGCCCAGCTGATGTCGGCCTTCAGCTATTACGCTTCGCGCCAGTATCCCGAGGCGATCCAGACCTCGCAGCGCTTCCTCAGCCTGCACCCCGGCAACCGCGATGCGCCCTATGCCTATTATGTGATCGCGCTGAGCTATTACGAGCAGATCGCCGACGTTGCGCGCGACCAGAAGATCACGCAGCAGGCGCTGAGCGCCCTGCAGGAGCTGGTTCGCCGCTATCCGGAAAGCCGCTACGCCGCCGATGCGCGCCTGAAGATCGACCTGGTGAATGATCACCTCGCCGGCAAGGAGCTGGATATCGGCCGCTTCTATGCCCGCAACCGGCAGTGGATCTCGGCCTCGGTGCGCTTTCGCAATGTGATCGACGAATATCAGACCACCAGCCACGTGCCTGAGGCGCTCTATCGCCTGGTCGAATCCAGCCTGGCGCTCGGCCTGCCGGAAGAGGCGCTGCGCAATGCAGCCGTTCTGAGCGCCAACTATCCCGGCTCCAAATGGTATGAGCGGTCGTACGAGCTGATGAAGCGCCATGCGCCGAACGCCACCGTCGAGGGCAAGCCGACTGGGGGAACGTCCGGCCGGCCGGGCCTCTGACCCCGACTTGCTCGTCAGCCTTGCGATCCGGGACCTGGTGCTGATCGAGCGTGTGGCGCTCGACTTGGGCACGGGCCTGTCCGTCCTCACCGGCGAAACCGGGGCCGGCAAATCCATCCTCCTCGACGGCCTGGGCCTGGCACTCGGCGAACGGGCCGATGCCGCGATGGTGCGCGAAGGCGCTGCCCAGGCGAGCGCCACCGCCACCTTCCAGCTCGCCCCCGGCCACCCGGCGCTTAGCGTTGCCGCCGACAACGACATCCAGCTGGACCAGCCCGGCGAGCTGGTGCTGCGGCGTACGCTGAAGGCCGATGGCGGCAGCCGCGCCCATGTGAACGACGTTCCCGTTTCGGCAACGCTGCTGCGCCAGTTCGGCCAGCTGCTGGTTGAGATTCACGGCCAGCATGACGAGCGCGGCCTGCTGAACCCGCGCGGGCACATGGCGCTGCTGGATGCCTTTGCCGGCAACGGCGCGCTGCTGGCCGAGGCCTCTGCCGCCCACGCCGCCTGGAAACAGGCGGCCGCCGCCACCGCCGAGGCCGAGGCCAACGCCGAACGCGACGCCCGCGACCGCGACTGGCTGGACCATGCGGTTGCCGAACTGTCGGCCCTGAAGCCGCAGCCGGGCGAGGAAGCCGAGCTCGCCGAACAGCGCAGCAACATGCAGAAAGGCGCCCGCCTCGCAGATAGCCTGGATGCGATCGACGCGCTGGTATCGGCCGCCGACGGCGCGCTGGGCCAGCTGCGCCAGGCCGCCCGGAGGCTGGAACGCATTGCCGATGCCGATCCTGCGCTCCAGTCCGCACTGGACGGCATCGACCGTGCGCTGGTGGAAGGAGACGGCGTCGAGAGCAGCCTTGCCGACGTCCGCGCCCGGTTCCGCATCTTGCCCGACGCGCTGGAGGCGGCCGAGGCCCGCCTGTTCGAACTGCGCGCCATGGCCCGCAAGCATCGCGTGGAGGTCGACGCGCTCCCCGCGCTCGCTGCGGAACTTGCCGCCCGCCTTGCCGCCGTCGACGACGCCGGGACAGGGCTGGCGCATCTGCGCGCGGCCGAGGCCCGGGCGCTGTCCGCTGCCGAGGCTGTCGCTGCCTGCCTGACCACCGCCCGCATGGACGCCGCCGTCCGGCTGGACGCTGCCGTCAACACCGAGCTGCCGGCGCTGAAGCTGGATGCCGCGCGGTTCCGCACCGGGATCGCGCCCGCCCCGCTGGGCGAGACGGGGGCTGACCAGGTCCGCTTCGAGGTGGCAACCAACGCCGGGACGGCCTTTGGCCCGCTGACAAGGATCGCGTCGGGGGGCGAGCTCAGCCGCTTCATCCTGGCGCTGAAGGTTGCGCTGGCCAGCACGGGCACGGCGGGCACGCTGGTGTTCGACGAGATCGACCGCGGCGTCGGCGGGGCGACCGCCAGCGCCATCGGCAGCCGGCTGGCCCGTGTGGCAGAGGCGGCCCAGGTGCTTGTCGTCACCCACAGCCCGCAGGTTGCCGCCGCGGGCGCGCATCACCTGCGGATCAGCAAGCCGGGCGGTTCCACCACGGTCGTCCCGCTGGACAGCGATGCCCGGCGCGACGAGATCGCGCGCATGCTCTCGGGCGCGGAGGTGACGGCAGAGGCGCGGGCGCAGGCCGACAAGCTGCTGGGTGCCTGATCGCGCGGGGCGCCTGATCGGGCAGGGCGGCACTGGCCTTCGCGCCACCGGGCCGGTCTGCACGTCCCGGCACAGGCGGCAGAGGGGCCGGACAGGTTGCGCACGAAACCTTTCTTGCTCTGGACGGAATGCGCTCGTCGCCGTCCACCTCGACATGCGGCGGCTGGCGCTGAAGGTCTATAACGAGTCGGTGCGGCGCGCGCTGGGGCGCTATGCAGCGGCCCGTGCTGCCCGGGGGGTCGTCGGCACGTCCGGTTGATTGCGGCAGGACACCCGGCTTTCGCCTAGAATTTGAATCCCGGCGGCAGGGGCAGGCCTGCGGTCATCTTCTGCATTTCGGCGTGGGCTGCCTGGTCGGCCTTTGCGCGTGCATCGTTCAGCGCGGCGGTCACCAGATCCTCGGTCATTTCCTTGCTGTCGGGCGTCAGCAGGCTGGGGTCGATGTCGATGCGGATGATGCGGCCCTTGGCGCTGGCCTTCACCTTCACCAGCCCGCCGCCCGAGGCGCCGTCCACTTCGATCCTGTCCAGACCTTCCTGCGCCTGCGCCAGCTGCGCCTGCACATTGTTCGCCATCTGCAGGATTTCGTCCAGGCTCTTCATGCTGTTGCACTCCTCAAGGGTGGAGCCACGGGGGCCCGCGGCGGAGCCGGGCTCACCACCTCGGCCCCTGGAAACTCGTTGATCAGGGCCTGCACCATGGGGTCGGCAAGGGCGGCCGCATGGGCTGCAGCCCGTACGCGCTCCGCCTGCTGGCGCAGGCTTTCGGCGCCTTCGGGCGCGGCCTTGATCTGCACGTCCCAGGACGCGCCGGTCGCCGCCGACAGGCCGCGCCGCACCTCGGCCGCAAAGCCCCCGGCGAGCGGCCCCAGCTGGCCCAGCACCAGCAGCCCCGGCGACACCTGAAGGATGGCGACGTCATCATGCAGCTGCTTGGCCAGCATCGCCTCGCGCCCGTCGAACAGGGTGACGATCCCGGCGGCATCGAGCGCGGGCGGCATCACAGGCGCGGCAGACTCCATGGTGGGCGCTGGCTGCTGCGCTGCAGGGGCTGCCGCCCGGGGCGCTGCTGCCGGCACGGCCCCGCCGGCCAGCAGCTTCGTCAGCTTTTCGGGATCGGGAAGCCCGGCAGCGTGCACGCAGCGCAGGATCGCCATTTCGGCCGCCTGCGCCGGCACCGGGGCCTGCCCCACCTCGGTATGGCCCTTCAGCAGCAGCTGCCACAGGCGGTGCAGCGCGGGGAAGGACAGCTCGGTCGCCCAGCGCCCGACCGCCGCCCGGTCCGCGTCGGGCAGCGCCGGATCCGCACCGCCCGACAGCCGCGCCCGCGTCGTGGCGTGCACCATGTCGAGCAGCCCGCCGATCAGCGCCTGCGAATCGACGCCTGCGCCATGCGCCGAATCGACCGCGGCCATCGCGGCGGCGGCATCGGCGTCCAATATCGCGCCCAGCAGTGCGGTGGTGCGCCCGCGATCGGCCAGCCCCAGCATGTCGCGCACGGCATCTGCCGTCACGGCGCCGGCACCTGCCTGCGCGATCGCCTGGTCCAGGATCGACAGTCCGTCGCGCACGCTGCCCTCGGCGGCCCGCGCGATCAGCGCCAGCGCTTCGCCCTCCGCCTCCACGCTCTCGGCATCGGCCACCTTGCGGAAATGCGCGGCCAGCATCTCGGCCGGGATCCGCGTCAGATCGACTCGCTGGCACCGGCTGAGGATGGTGACGGGCACCTTCTGCACCTCGGTGGTGGCGAACACGAACTTCACGTGCGGCGGGGGTTCCTCCAGTGTCTTCAACAGCGCGTTGAAGGCGCTCTTGGTCACCATGTGCACTTCATCGATGATGTAGATCTTGTAGCGCGCCTGGGCCGGGGCATAGCGCACCGCCTCGATGATCTCGCGCGCATCGTCCACGCCATTGTTCGACGCGCCGTCGATCTCGATCACGTCGATATGTTGCCCCTCGATGATCGCCACGCAGTTGCTGCACACCCCGCAGGGCTCCACCGTCGGGCCGCCCTGGCCGTCCGGGCCGATGCAGTTCAACGCCTTGGCGATGATCCGCGCCGTCGATGTCTTGCCCACGCCGCGCACGCCGGTCAGCAGCCAGGCCTGTGCCAGCCGATTGCGCGCGATCGCATTGGCGAGCGTGGTGACGACCGCATCCTGCCCGATCAGCGCGTCAAAGCAGGCCGGCCGGTATTTCCGGGCCAGCACGCGATAGGGCGCTTCTTCGGGGAACAGACTCATGGGAGTGTGAGTGGCGCGTCGAGGGGCGGATATCAAGGGGCGCGCGCTACCGGCAACCGCACGCGGTTGCACGCGGGCCCTCGAATCGCCATATGGCGTGTGGGAGCCGGCATGGACGTGCCGTTCGCCAACCCGGTCAGGTCCGGAAGGAAGCAGCCGTAACGATTTCCGGTACGGGTCGGGTCGGCTCCCACTGT
>JBKDAC010000239.1:0-2590 GCA_046316515.1 Sandaracinobacter sp.
GAACAGGCCGGTCGAGAATTGCGCCAGCAGGAACAGCACGGACGACAGGATCAGCCCCTTCAGCGCGCCGAACCCAAGCCCCAGCAGACGGTCCATCGGCCCCAGCACGGACCGCTTGGCAAAGCCGCCGGCTGCCCCCGCGATCATCCGGGCGGCCAGCACCGTGCCGAAAAACAGCAGCAGGAAGGCGATGGTGGCGCCGGCCGCGTCGCCGCCCACGCGTGGGGCCAGCCACAGCGTGACATGCTGGTGGAACATGCGGACAATGACGATGCCCAGGATCCATCCTGCCAGGCTGAGTGCCTCGTGCGTGAAGCCGCGCACCAGCCCGCCGACAGCCAGAAGCCCGACGAGCGATACGACGACCCAGTCGAACCCGGTGAAACCTTCGGAAATGCCCATGGGGTCTGCTAGGCCCTGCCCTTGATGCGGTCAACGAGGGCTGCGACACTTGCGACGGGGCTGGCCTTCAGCTTGCCAACGCCATTGGTGCCCGGCGGCACCAGGGCCGCGGCAAATCCCAGCTTGTCCGCCTCTTTCAGGCGCAGCGCCGCGTGTGTGCTGGGGCGCACCTCGCCCGAAAGCGCAATCTCGCCGAAGGCCAGGCAGTCGCCGGGAACGGGAACATCGAGCAGCGCCGACACGAGGGCAGCGGCGACCGCGAGATCGGCCGCCGGATCGACAACGCGCAGGCCGCCTGCGACATTCAGATAGACTTCGGAACTGCCGAACCCCAGGCCGGCGCGCGCCTCCAGCACGGCGAGCAGCCTCGCGAGGCGCGAACTGTCCCACCCGACCACCGCGCGGCGCGGCGTGGCGCCCGATGGCAACTTCACGGTCAGCGCCTGCAGCTCCACCAGCACCGGCCTTGTGCCTTCCAACGCGGGGAAGACGACCGCGCCCGCCACCGCCTTTTCACGTTGGGTCAGGAACAGGCTGGAAGGGTTCAGCACTTCGGCAAGCCCGTCGGCCTCCATGGCGAACACGCCGATCTCGTCGGTGCCGCCAAAGCGGTTCTTCACCGCGCGCAGCACCCGATACTGGTGCCGCCCCTCGCCTTCGAAATAGAGCACGGCGTCCACCATATGCTCCAGCACGCGGGGGCCGGCGATCTGGCCGTCCTTGGTGACATGCCCGACCAGGATGACCGCCGTGCCCGAGGTCTTGGCCCAGCTGATGAGCTCAAGGCTGGCGGCCCGCACCTGGCTGACGGTGCCCGGCGCGCCCTCCAGCTGGTCAGAATGCATGGTCTGGATGGAATCGATCACCAGCAGGGTGGGCGGCGTTCCCTGCGACAGCGTCGTCAGGATGTCGCGCACGGATGTCGCCGCCGCCAGCTGCACCGGCGCGTCGGCCAGCCCCAGCCGGCGCGCGCGCAGGCGCACCTGGTCGGCCGCTTCCTCGCCCGACACATAGGCGACCCGCTGGCCGGCCCGCGCCATGCGGCCGGCCGCCTGCAGCAGCAGGGTGGATTTCCCGATGCCGGGATCGCCGCCGATCAGCACGGCAGAGCCCAGCACCAGTCCGCCGCCCAGCGCACGGTCGAGCTCGGCAAAGCCGGTCGGCAGGCGCTGCGGCAGCTCGATCACGGCATCCAGCGGTTGCATCTGCAGCACGCGTCCGCCGGTCTTCAGGCTGTGCTTCTGCGCGAAGGGCGTGGCGCTGGCGGCGGCCTCTTGGCTCAGCGTGTTCCACTCTCCACAGTCGGGGCACTGGCCCATCCATTTGGGCTGCGCCGAACCGCAGGACTGGCAGACGTAACGGAGCTGTGGCTTTGCCATCAGCTCATGCCCCGCCCGCAAGCAGCAGCATGGCATGAAGCGCAAGGCCGATCAGGCCGCCGATCAGCGTGCCGTTCAGGCGGATATATTGCAGGTCGCGCAGCACCGCGCCTTCCAGCCGGTCGGTGATGGTGGCGGCGTCCCAGCCCTTCACCGTCTCGCTCACCAGCTTCACGATGCTGTCGCCATGGTCGGCAACGGTGCCGACGACCGCGCGCCGGGCAAGCTGGTTGACCGCGCCCGACAGCTGCGGATCCTCGCGCAGCGACCGCGCCATCGCCTCGCCGATGTCGGACAGCCCTTCGCCCTGCGCCACCTTCAACAGTCCGTCCTTCAGCCGGCTCCACAGCCCTTCCAGCCAGTCGGCCACCGCCGGGTTCGCCAGCAGCTCGCGCTTCACCCGCTCCACCTTCTCCTTCGTCTCGGGCATGTGCTGCAGATCGAAGGCCAGGTTCGACAGGGCGATGTCGGCCTTTTCCCGCACCGGATGGTCGGGATCGGCGGCAAGATCGGTCAGCAGCCCGCGCAGGCCGTTCACCAGCTCATTCGCGATCCGCTCGTCCACATTCACCAGCCGCAGCACCCAGGTGGTTCGCTCCTCCACCATGGCGCGGATCAGGCCTTCCTGGCTGTCGAGCGTGCGCGACGCCCAGCCGATCAGCTGGTCGATCACCGGGCGATGGCGGCCGTCGGCAATGATCGCCTCCAGCATGCGGCCCAGCAGCGGGGACAGTTCGATCTCGCGCAGGCGGGCCGAGGCGCCATCCTGCAGACGCTGCATCACTGCGGTTGCGGCCGGCGTCTGCGCC
>JBKDAC010000240.1:0-2338 GCA_046316515.1 Sandaracinobacter sp.
GCACCTGGCCGAGCGGCTGGACTGCATCGGTCCAATGGCGCGGTCGGTCGCCGTCCTGGCTGCCCTGATCCAACGAATCAGCCGAAATCCTTTGGCGGACCCCAGGCATTCAGTGCGCCTTCCAGCCGTTCCCCCAGCGCCAGCAGCGCGCCGTCCGCGCCGGACCGGGCAACCAGCTGCACGGCAACAGGCAGCCCGTCCTTGGTCCAGCCGGCCGGAATCGACAGCGCGGGAAGCCCCGCGAAATTCGCCAGCGCGGTGAAGTCTGCCACGGCGGGCGGCACCGGATCGCCATGCGCAAAGGCCGGCTGCGGGGTCGTCGGCAGCAGCAGCACGTCAGCCAGACGCAGCATGGCCTGCACTTCGGCGGCGGCCTGGTCGGTTGCCCGCCGTCCCTGCGCCACGGTCGCAGCATCGATCCCCCGCGCAAAGGCGAGGTGGCCGCGGAACGTCTCGGAAAAGCCTGCGGGGTTCCGCGCCACCACGTCGCCGAAGCGCCGGTCGGCCTCCAGTGCCGCCTCCACGAAGCCCGCAAGCCGCACCCGCCCATGGTCGATCGCGGCCGCCTGTTCCTCCACGCGCAGCCCCAGCCCCTTCAGCAGAGTGCCCGCCAGCCGCAGCGCCGTCGTCACCGCCAGGTGCAGATCGCCCCCCGCTGCGCCGGACAGGGTCGCCACCCGCGCAATCGGCGCGGCGGCAGCACCCGGCGCCGGATCGGCCAGCACGTCGAACAGGGCAGCAAGGTCGGCGACCGACCGCGCCATTGGACCGATGCAGTCCAGCCGCTCGGCCAGGTGCATCAGGCCCATGGTCGGAATCCGACCGAACCCCGGCTTCAGCCCGGCAATCCCGCAATAGCTCGCCGGAATCCGCACCGATCCCAGCGTGTCGGTTCCCAATGCCGCCGCACACAGCCCGGCGGCGACCGCGGCCCCCGATCCGCCCGATGATCCGCCCGCCGCAAATCCGATCCGGTGCGGATTCTGCGTCTGCCCGAAGGCCGCATTGTCGGTGGTCGCGCCCAGCGCCCCTTCGTGCAGGTTGGTCAGCCCCAGGATGATCGCGCCCGCCGCCTTCAGCCGCTGGACCACAGCCGCATCCACAGCACGGCACCCGATCGGCAAAGCCCGCCATCCCGCCGTGCACCGGCCAGCCGGCGACATCCAGATTGGCCTTCACGGCAATCGGCACCCCTTCCAGCGGCCGCGCCGCGCCGGCGTCCCAACGGGCCGCACTTGCTGCCGCGGCCGCGCGCGCGGCCTCTGTATCGACATAGGTAAAG
Source organism: Sandaracinobacter sp. (assembly GCA_046316515.1). Classification (GTDB taxonomy): domain Bacteria; phylum Pseudomonadota; class Alphaproteobacteria; order Sphingomonadales; family Sphingomonadaceae; genus Sandaracinobacteroides. Next base: position 1,283 of record JBKDAC010000240.1, read on the forward strand.
GCCTTCAGCACGGGATCATGCCGGGCAATCCGCTCAAGATAATGGTCGGTCGCAGCCACCACGCTCACCCGGCCGGCGCGAAACGCCTCCAGCAGCGACACCACCCCAAGCCCGTGAATTCCTGCCGCCACCCGGTCCCTCCCTCAGCGCACAGGCATTCCGCGCGTTTGGCTCCCGGTCAAGTGGTTGCACCCGGCTCAGCCCCCGTTCATACCGGATGTGGTTTCGTCTATGATGCCGCAAATGATGGTGAGGGAGCTTCGCATGCGCTGGTTTGTTGCCCTTGGTCTCGCCGCAGCGCCGCTCGCGCTTTCTGCCGTCCCGGCTCAGGCGCAGGATGGCAGTTACCGGTCGCGCACAGTCGTGGTCTATGGCAGCGACCCCTGCCCAACCTCAACCAACCCCGACGAGATCGTGGTCTGCGCCCGCCGCCCCGAGGAAGAGCGCTATCGCATCCCCAAGGACATCCGCGACCAGGAACGCGCGGCCGCCATAGCCCGCGAAGACCAGGTCGCCGCCAACCGCGCAGCCCTTGTCTCGGGCCGGCTTGCCGCCACCGGAACCGGCAGCTGCTCCATCCAGGGCGCCGGAGGGATCACCGGCTGCACCCAGGGCCTGAACGTCGTGGGCGCCGCGAAGACCGTCGTCGAGGGTGTGAAGACGGCGACGGAGCCTGTGGACGATTGAGGCGGCCGCAGCCGCCTTCAACGCTCCCTCTGGTATCTGACGTTCACGCTACTTTCCCCCTGCGAGCTCACTTCCACGAACAGGCTCCAGATCCGGCTTAGTGTCAGCTGCAGCGTTGTCAGCGTGTTGCCCTGGCTATCGGTCAGCACCTCCACATAGATGTTGCGCGTCAGCCGCTTGCCGATGGCGATCCCGGTTCCCATCCCCGTTTGGGCATTGTCCCCCACGATCCGCAGCCGGTCCACGCCCACAGATCGGCGGATCTTGCCCATCCTGTCGGTGCCCGATTGCAGCCCTGCGATCGCGGTCGCCAGCTGAACCGCCTCGGTGACCGACAGGTCGGCGACCGAGGCCCCGAACTGCAGCCGC
>JBKDAC010000241.1:0-6104 GCA_046316515.1 Sandaracinobacter sp.
GGCGCGCTGGGCCGCCTGGGCCGCGGCCAGGTCTTCGGGGCCGTCCACCAGCACGCGGATCAGCAGCCAGACCCTGTCGGTCGGCGCGCGATAGGTGGTGGGAATACGCGCGCCCTCGGGCAGGCGGGCGCCCTTGTCGCCGTCGCCGAACTCCAGGCGGATGGTGCGGGCAGGCTGCTCACCATCGCGGGTGCCCAGGATCAGCCAGTTGTCGGTCCGCGCATCCATCAGGGCGACACTGTGATAGCGGCCGGGAAGCGCGGGGATGTCCAGCTCCACCGGGCCCTCCGACAGGTCGAGGAAGGCGCTGCTGTAGAGCGTGTCGCTGTTGGGCGTTGTCACCCAACGGTCGCGCGGGCCCGACAGGCGGCTGATATGGCGCAGGCCGCTGGCATCGGCGGCGGCATCCGGCCGCGCGCGGAAGCGTGTTTCGCTTTCGGTTCGGGCGACGGCATAGACAGGGTAGGCCTTAAGTGCGGCCGACGCCGTCCGGGCGGCGATGTCGCGCCCCCAGTTCGCCAGCAGGGCCACGCCGGCGCCCAGCAGCAGCAATGCAATCAGAAATTTGCGCATCCAGCCCTCCCGCGCAGCCGTTCTGGCCATTCTTCTGGCACTTGTTCTGGCATCTGCCGAGACCATGGCGGGATTCCGGCCCCGCACAAGCCCCACCGGCCGATGGGGGCGCATTCCTTCCCAAGAAAGCGAGGGGACAGGGACGCGCACGAGGGCCAAGGTTTGCAACACGAAGCTGACAATCGGAGAAAAGAAATGGGCGAAGCCTATATCGTGAAGGCGCGGCGGACGGCGGGTGGTCGCAAGGGCGGACGACTGCGGGACTGGCACCCGGCGGACCTTGCTGCGCAGGTGCTGAACGATCTGGTGGGCACACACGACCCGGCGCTGTTCGAGGATGTCATCATGGGCTGTGTGAACCAGTTTGCGCAGCAGTCCACCAACGTCGCGCGCAACGCGGTGCTGGCCTCGAAGCTGCCCGAATCGGTGCCGGGCACCTCGGTCGACCGCCAGTGCGGCAGCAGCCAGCAGGCGATCCACTTCGCTGCCGCCACCGTGATGAGCGGCATGATGGACGTGGTGATCGCCGCCGGCGTGGAAAGCATGACGCGCGTGCCGATGGCGCTGCCCTTCAAGGCGGCAATGGATGCGGGCGCGGGCACCTACATGAGCCCGGCGATTCAGAAGCGCTATCCCGGCATCCAGTTCAGCCAGTTCATGGGCGCCGAAATGATCGCGAAGAAGTACGATCTTTCCAAGGACGCGCTCGACGAATTCGGCTTCGGCAGCCAGCAAAAGGGCGCGGCCGCCACAAAGGCCAATGCCTTCGCCAACGAGATCGTGGCCGTCCAGGGGCTGGACGGCGAGAATAATCCGGTTGCCCACACGGTCGACGAAGGCATCCGCTTCGAAGCAACGCTGGAAGCGACGAAGGCGGTGAAGCTGCTCTCCGAACAGGGCCGGCTGACGGCCGCCACCTCCAGCCAGATCTGCGACGGCGCCTCGGGCGTGCTGGTCGTGAACGAGGCCGGCCTCAAGAAGCTGGGCCTGGACCCCATCGCCCGCATCCACAGCCTGACGGTGATCGGCGAGGACCCGGTGGTGATGCTGGAGGCGCCCATCAACGCCACCCGCGCCGCGCTGAAGAAGGTCGGCATGAAGATCGAGGACATCGACCTTTACGAGGTGAACGAGGCCTTCGCGAGCGTGCCCATGGCCTGGCTGCAGCAGCTGGGTGCCGACCCGGCGAAGCTCAACGTCAACGGCGGGGCCATCGCGCTCGGCCACCCGCTCGGCGCATCGGGCACCAAGCTGATGGCGACGCTGGTGCACGCGCTCCACGCGCGCGGCGGCCGCTATGGCCTGCAGACGATGTGCGAAGGCGGCGGGCTCGCCAACGTCACCATCGTCGAAAGGCTCTGAGGATGGACCGGCAGGAGACCATCCTCGAGATCTCGCACGGGATCGCCACCCTCACCCTGAACCGGCCCGACAAGATGAACGCGTTTACCGGTCGGATGATGCAGGAGATCATCGCGGCCTTCGACGAGACGGACGCGCGCGATGACGTGAAGGTGGTGATCGTGACAGGGGCAGGCCGCGCCTTCTGCGCGGGCGCCGACCTGTCGGCAGGCGCCAAGACATTCGATTACGAAGCGCGCGACGACGACACCAGCTCGCGCGCAGGTCAGGCCTCCCCCGTGCGCCCCGACGGCACGGTTGACTATGCCCACCAGGGCGTGCGCGACGGCGGCGGCCGCGTCACCCTGCGCATCTTCGAAAGCCTGAAGCCCGTGATCGGCGCGATCAACGGCCCGGCGGTGGGCATCGGCGTAACGATGCAGCTGCCGATGGACATCCGCATCGCATCCGACGCGGCGAAATTCGGCTTCGTCTTCGCGCGGCGCGGCATCGTGCCCGAGGCCTGCTCCAGCTGGTTCCTGCCCCGCCTTGTCGGCATCAGCCGCGCGATGGAATGGTGCGCAACGGGGCGCATCTTCGGCGCCCACGAGGCGCTGGAAGGCGGCCTCGTCCGCCAGGTCGTATCGCCCGAGCAGCTGATGCCCACGGCCATCGCGCTGGCCCGCGAGATCGCCGACAACACGGCCCCCGTTTCGGTTGCCCTCACCCGCCAGATGCTCTGGCGCATGCTGGGCGCCGACCACCCGATGGAGGCGCACAAGCTGGACAGTCGCGCCATCTATGCCCGCGGCCGCCAGGGCGACGCCAAGGAAGGCGTGGTCAGCTTCCTCGAAAAGCGCCCCGCCAGCTATCCCGACAAAGTCTCGGCCAACATGCCCGACTTCTTCCCCTGGTGGAATGAACGAACCTATGAGTGAGGCCGCAGTCGCGCCGGATCCGGCGCTGGCTCCGCCACTCGCCCGCTACGCCGGCGCGGACCCCCCCGCGCCAGCCTGGTTCCGCGACGCCGTAGAAGCCCCCCACGAACGCCACTTCACCGACGTCGACGGCGCAAACATCGAATGGCTCGCCTGGGGGGACCGCGGCAAGCCCGGCCTGCTGCTGCTCCATGGCAACGGCGCCCATGCGGATTGGTGGCGCTTCATCGCCCCCTTCTTCGCCGCCACCCACCGCGTCGTCGCCCCCAGCTGGAGCGGCATGGGCGGCAGCGACCACCGGCCCAGTTACTCGATCAAGCTGTTCATCCGGGAATTGCTCGCCATTGCCGACGCTGGCGGACTGTCCGATGCCGGCCCCTTCACCGTCGTCGGCCACAGCTTCGGTGGCTTCCCGATGATGGCGCTGGCCAACTGGCAGGGCAAACGACTGTCGCAGGCCATCATCCTCGACACCCCCTTCGATCCCGAACAGCGCCGCCGCCCCCGCGGCGCCGGCGGCGACGCCCGCGCCCACCGCATCTATCCCACCATGGCCGACGCGCTCGCCCGCTTCCGCTGGGCCCCGCCCCAGCCCACCACCCACGATTTCATCGCTGACTTCATCGCACGCCGCTCCATCACCGAAACAGAAGGCGGCTTCACCTGGAAGTTCGACCCCTTCCTCTGGTCCGAGTTCGAGGCGCAGAACGACACCGACCTGCTGAAGGCACCGCAATGCCCCGTCGCGCTGATGTGGGGCGAGAAATCCGAGCTCGTCCACGAAGGCCTCGTCGCCCACATGGCCGCTCGCATGCCCCCGGGCAGCAAGCTTGTGCCCATCCCCCAGGCCTATCACCATGTCATGGCAGACCAGCCGCTCGCCCTCGTCGCGGGCTTGAGAGGACTGCTCGCATGAGCCTCGAAATCCCCTTCACCCCCATCGGCGATCTCGTGCAGGGCCACGCCCTTGCCCGCCCCGATGCGCCCGCCGTCACGGTCGAAGGCCACACCCTCAGCTGGGCCCAGCTCGCCGCCCGCGCGTCGCAAGTCGCCGCCAGCCTCCAGCGCGATGGCCTTCAGGTCGGCCAGTCCATCGCCATCATCAGCCACACCAACACCGACTATGTCGCCCTCTACCTCGGCGCCCTCATGGCCGGCGTTGCCGTCGCCCCCATGCCGCCCAGCGCCACGCCCGATCAGCTCAACGCGATGGTCGCCGACTCCGGCGCGCCGCTCCTCTTCCTCGATGCCGCCAACGCCGAGGCCCTGGCCCACATCACCTTCTCCGCCCGGATCATCGCCATCGAAACGCTGGTAGGCTGGCTGACGCGCACGCCGCCCGCACCCCTCACCACCCCCACAGACCAGCTCCTCAATCTCCCCTTCAACATCATCTACTCCTCCGGCACCACCGGCACCCCCAAGGGCATCGTCCACAGCTGGTCCATGCGCTGGTCCCACCTCGTCGGCGGCGCCGCTGCCGGCTATGGTCCCGAAAGCGTCTGCCTGCTCGCCACCCCGCTCTACTCCAACACCACCCTCGTCTCAGCCCTCCCCTGCCTCGCCTGGGGCGGGCACCTCGTCATGATGCCCAAATTCGACGCCCGCTGCTTCCTCGAACTGGCTGAGGCCCACCGAGCCACCCACTCCATGCTCGTCCCCGTCCAATACCGCCGCATCATGGACCTGCCCGACTTCGACAGCTTCGACCTCGCCAGCTACCAACTGAAGTTCTGCACCTCCGCCCCCTTCGCCGCCGAGCTCAAGGCCGACGTCCTCAAGCGCTGGCCCGGCGGCCTCGTCGAATATTGGGGCATGACCGAAGGCGGCGGCGGCACCGTCCTCGTCGCCCACAACCACCCCGACAAGCTGCACACCATCGGCGTCCCCCTCCCCGGCGCCGAACTCCGCCTCGTGAAGGAAGACGGCACCGAAGCGGGCGTCGGCGAAGTCGGCGAAATCGTCGGCCACTCCGCCGCCACCATGCTCGGCTACGCCAACCGCCCCGAAGCCACCCGCGCCACCCAGTGGCAACACCCCGACGGCCGCATCTTCATCAAGACCGGCGACCTCGCCCGCCGCGACGCCGACGGCTTTATCGAACTGGTCGGCCGCGCAAAAGACATGATCATCTCCGGCGGCTTCAACATCTACCCCATCGACATCGAACAGGTGCTTAGCAGTCACCCCCAGGTGAAGGACTGCGCCGTCGTCGGCATCCCCAACCGCGCCTGGGGCGAAAGCCCAGTCGCCTTCGTCGTCTCCGACGCAGACCCGGAAACCCTGCGCCAATGGGCCAACACCCGCCTCGGCAAGGTCCAGCGCCTCGCCGCCGTCGTCCCCCTCCCCGAACTCCCCCGCAGCGCCATCGGAAAAATCCTGAAACGCGAGCTTCGCGACCAATGGCAAGGCGACATCCCATGACCACCCCACCCCTCACCTTCGAAACCCTCGTCGCAGACGCGAAAATCGTCACAGCCGCGCTCGCCGCCCGCCGCCAAACCGTCGCAGTCGCCGAAAGCAGCACAGGCGGCCTCGTCTCCGCCGCCCTCCTCGCGCATCCCGGCGCGTCGGCCTGGTTCCTCGGCGGCGGCATCATCTACACGCCGCGCGCCCGCCACCGCCTCCTCGACCTCAAACGCGAAGACGTCCAAGGCCTGCGCGGCGCCTCGGAACCCTACGCCCGCGTCCTCGCCGAACGCACCCGCAGCCGCTTCGCCGCCACCTGGGGCCTCGGCGAAACCGGCGCCACCGGCCCCTCAGCCAACCCCTACGGAGACCCCCCAGGCCACTGCTGCTACGCCATCACCGGCCCCGCAGGCACCGTCTCCCAAACCCTCGAAACCGGCAACCCCGACCGCCTGCAAAACATGCTGACCTTCAGCCGCCATGTGCTTGCGGCACTGCTGGAGCAGGTCACCAAGTCCAATTGAGCCTCCGGCGGCCAAGGGCTCCGCCCTTGGGACCCGGCAGGGAAATGATTTCCCTGCACCCTCATTGTTTGGAACTGGCTCTCTCAACCCGTCACCCCGGGCTTGCCTGCCCCCGCGAAAGCGGGGGACCCGGGGCTCGGCTTCAACTGCGCCTTTGGCGCGACGGTGTGTCGATGATATAGAGCGTTTTCCGACCCATTTGAATCTGCTGGGATTCCCAAGGGCGTGAAAGTCTGATTCAGGATGCTGGCTGGAGATGGAGGCCGGCATGGATGGGCAGACCGCTTTCGATGGATCTTCGCTCGCGGACGTTGGCGGC
>JBKDAC010000242.1:0-5510 GCA_046316515.1 Sandaracinobacter sp.
AGGCCGAGGGGCTGTTCGACCGTGCGGCAAAGCCACGTCGGCCCTTCCTGCCGACGCATATCGGGGTGGTGACATCGCCCCAGGGGGCGGTGATCCGCGATATTCTGCACCGGCTGGCAGACCGTTTCCCGCGCCGCGTGACGCTGTGGCCGGTGCCCGTGCAGGGGGATGGTGCTGCCGCGCGGATCGCGGCGGCCATCGCCGGGTTCAACGCCATGCCCGAGGCGCGCCGGCCCGACCTGCTGATCGTGGCGCGCGGGGGTGGCTCCATCGAGGACCTGATGCCCTTCAACGAGGAGGTGGTGGTGCGCGCGGCTGCGGGGAGCGCGATCCCGCTGATTTCCGCGGTGGGGCACGAGACGGACACCACGCTGATTGACTTTGCCTCGGCGCTGCGGGCGCCGACGCCGACGGCGGCGGCCGAGCTGGCGGTGCCGGTGCGGGCCGACCTGCTGGAGACATTGGCGGACCTGTGCCTGCGGGCGCAGCGCAGCGAGCGGCGCGCGCGGCTGCTGCGCGCCGAGCGGTTGCAGGCGGTGGCGGCGCGGCTGCCGCGCCCGCAGGCGTTGGCGGGCCTTGCGCGGCAGCGGCTGGACGAGACGGGCGAGCGGCTGCCCCGGGCGCTTCAGGGCCGGGCGCGGCTGTTGCGCGCCCGGCTGTCGGCGCAGGGGGACCGGCTGTCGCCCCGCCTCCTTGTGCAGGGGGTTCAGCGCGAGCGGGCGCGGCTGGGAAGCCCGCGCGTGACACCGAATCCTGCGCTGCTGCGGGCGCGTCTCGCCTCTGCCCGGGCAGCGCTTGCGGCGGGTTACCGGCTGGCGGAGAGCCTGTCGCCCCAGGCCGTGCTGGCGCGCGGCTTCGCACTGGTGCGGCTGCCCGATGGGAGCCTGGCCCGGACTGCCGAGGCTGCGCGGGCAGCGCCGCTGCTGTCGATTGCGTTTGCGGACGGCGCGGTTGACGCACGCCCGGTCGGCGATCCTGGTTCATCCCCAGACTCGCCCACAGGCTCATCCACCGGGTCACCCGCACCGAAACCGCCCACCCAATCGTCTGCGCCCCCGGCTGGTGTGGACCAGGGCAAGCTCTTCTGAAGGAAACCGCGATGCTCAATTTCTCTGCCGGTCGTTCGGCAAGGATCCGCTACCTTTCGGGCAGCTTCAAGCTGGTGTCCGACGGCGACCATGTCGTCTGTGCGGTGACAGAGCAGAAGATCCCGCTGTCGGCGCTTCGCTACTGGAGCTCGGAGCTGCAGGAGCCCTATGCGTCGGCCGAAGTGGCAAGCGCGCGCTATGCGGAAGCGAAAGCCAGGGGCCTGATCTGAGCCGCACGCCGGCGGACCGGCGGCAGCAGGGATTGCACAGGATCGGCGCATCCATGTGGGGGCGGGGGCGGGTTTGTGTCTGCCCATTTCCTTCGTGTCTCGGCTCGGGCGACTGTTGCAGTGCGGCAACAGGAGGCGCGAACAGTGCAGGGGATTGTTGCTTCCTCTTTACAGCCGAGGGTCATTTCGCGGATTAACCAACCTAAGCCACAAGGCGACCGGACGGATTGCGCCTGTTCCATGGTTTCCATGGTTCGCGAGCAGACCGGGACAAGAAACGGATTTCGGTGGTGGAAGGGATAACCGGCGACGGCCGATCCGCCATCGGGAGCCAGACAGGAAGGACTGACCAAGTGACCAATTTTGCCTGGCAAACGCGCGCCGCCCTTCGGGGTTCGGTTGCGACCGCCGCAGTTTCGCTCGCCATGCTCGTCGGGCCGTCTGCCCTTGCGCAGAGCGTGGCTGCTGCTGAATCCACTGCCGACGCCGAGACGATCGTCGTCACCGGCTCGCTGATCCGCAACCCGAACCTTGACCGTTCGTCGCCCGTCACGGTGACCTCGGCCGAAGAAATCGACTTTCAGCAGGTGAACACCGCTGAAGAAATTCTGCGCGACATCCCGGGTATCGTGCCCTCGATCGGTAACGCGGTGAACAACGGCAACAGCGGTGCGTCGTTCGTCGATTTGCGCGGCCTCGGTTCCAACCGGAATATCGTTCTTCTTGACGGCCGGCGCCTTGTCCCGGCCGAACTGCAAGGTCGTTTCGACCTTAACAACGTTCCGCTCGCCCTGATCGAGCGCGTCGAAGTGTTGACGGGTGGTGCCTCCACCACCTACGGCGCTGACGCCGTGGCGGGTGTGGTGAACTTCATCACCAGGAGCGACTTCACCGGTGTCGAGCTGCAGGGCGGCTATGGTGTCACCGGACAGGGTGACGGCACCACGCTTCGTCTCGACCTGACCATGGGTGCAGGCTTCGACGATGGTCGCGGCAACGTGACCATGGGCATCGGCTATCAGGAAGCGGACCAGGTTCTGCAGGACGACCGGGACTTCTCGCGCTTCTCGTACGACAGCTTCACCGGCGTTGCCGGTGGTTCGGGCACGTCCAACCCGTCGCGCTTCTCGGGGGTGAACCCGTCGGGCGCCGACTCCATCATCGGCGGTACGAACGTCCAGGGCGGTCAGCGCCAAATTACTGCTGACGGCACGGCCTTCCGCCCGACGACCGCGTTCGACGCGTTCAACTTCAATCCGTACAACATCTTCCAGACGCCGTTCAGGCGCTTCAACATCTATGCGGCCGGCCGCTATGAAGTGAGCGAGAACCTGGAATTCTATTCCCGGGCCATCTTCTCGAGGACCAGGGTGCAGACGATCATCGCCCCGTCGGGTGCCTTCGGCTTGACCGTGAACGTTCCGCTGAACAACCCGTTCCTGACGACGGCCCAGCGCAACGCCTACTGCCAGTTCGACACCACGCCGGACGTCGGCTACACGCCGCGCTTCACGCCGGCCGAATGCGCCGCTGCCGCAACGGCAACCGGCCCGACGGATCCGAACTACCGCCAGGTCGCCAGCGTGGTTTCGCGCCGGAACGTCGAAGGCGGTCCGCGGATTTCCAACTACGACACCACCTTCTTCGATTATCAGGCAGGTGCCCGCGGTGCGATCACTAGCACGATCGATTACGACGTGTCGGTGAGCTATGGTGAGTCCGAGAACGTCTCGACCGCGACCGGTTACTGGCTGAACTCGCGCGTCCGCCAAGGCGTGCAGGCCGGCCCGAATGGCTGCTTCGATGCCTCGAACGGTTGCGTCCCCGTCAACCTGTTCGGTGCAACCGGCTCTATCACGCCGGCCATGAACGACTTCCTTCAGGAATCGTCGGCCACCACCAACAGGTTCTCGCTGACCCAGTGGAGGGGCAACATCGCGGGCGACGTCGGCTTCGGCGTTCCCTTTGCCTCCAACCCGATCGCCTTCGCCGTTGGTTCCGAGTATCGCGACTACAGCGCACAGCAGAAGTCGGACCTGCTCTCGCAGTCCGGAGACCTGGGCGGCGGCGGCGGTGCGGCCCCGAACATCGACGGCGGCTTCAGCGTTTATGAATTCTTCGGCGAAGTTGTCGCCCCGATCGCCCAGGACAAGCCCTTCATGGAGGACCTGACCCTGGAAGCCGGTGTGCGCTACTCCAATTACTCGGTGGATGCCCCGACGAACCCGTCGTACACCACCTGGACTTGGAAGGTCGGTGGCAGCTGGTCGCCGGGCTTCGGCCTGAAGGTTCGCGGCAACTATGCCCGCTCGGTCCGCGCGCCGAACATCGACGAGCTCTTCTCGCCGGTGAACACGGGCCTGACCAACCTGTCGGACGACCCCTGCGCCAACCTGACCGACGCCGGGACCAACATCCCGGGCCGTCCGACCCCGACCGGCGAACTGGCAGCCATCTGCCGGGCACAGGGTGCGCCTGCCAGCGTGATCGGTGCCATCCCGGTTCCGACCGCAGGCCAGGCCAACGCCACCTTCGGCGGCAACACGAACCTGCAGCCGGAAACGTCCAACTCGTGGACCCTGGGTGCGGTGTTCGTGCCCGAGTTCGCCCCGGGCCTCAGCCTGACGGTCGATTATTACAACATCGTCGTGACCGACGCGATCACCGCGCCCACCCCGGGCGACGGCATCACGGCCTGCTTCGGCGCCAACCCGTCCAGCCCGCCGGCTGGTGCGTCTGCAACCGCAGCCTGCACCAACATCCGCCGGTCGGACATCACGGGTGGCCTGTCGGGTGACTCGGCCGAAGTCCCCGGCCTGTTGCTCCTGCGGTCGAACCTCGGCCGTCTGGAAACCGACGGTGTGGACTTCTCGATGAACTATGGCACCGACTTCGGCGCTGTGGGCTGGAGGCTGGCGGTGACGGGCAACTGGACTAGCAGGAACATCTTCCAGTCGGCTCCGGGTACGCTGCGCCGCGATTGCGTCGGCAAGTTCGGCGCCAACTGCGGCTCGATCCAGCCGGATTGGAACTGGTCGGTGCGGAACACCTTCTCGGTCAGCGACTTCGACTTCTCGCTGCTGTGGCGCTACCTCTCCAGCGTCGAGTATGAAGATGCGGGCGAAGCCTTCTCCGGCACCCTCAGCGGCGGCAACCTCGCCGGGCAGAAAGTCGACTTCAACCGGATCCCGGCCTTCAGCATCTTCGATCTGACGGCCCGGTTCCAGGCCAGCGAAATGTTCTCGCTGACCCTCACCATCCAGAACCTGTTCAATAGACAGCCGACGGTGGTGGGCAATACGATCGGTTCCACCGCGTTCAACAGCGGTAACGTCTATCCGTCGACCTACGACGCGCTGGGCCGCCGCTTCGCGATCGGTGCCCGCGTCAAGTTCTGATCCGACGCGGCATCTGCCGAAACAGCAGGGGGCGGGCCGAAAGGCCCGCCCCTTTCTGCATGTGCGCCGGATTGGGGACGATCCGGCTGCGGGCCGGTAACCTCGGGGACTGGCTTGGGGTCTAGGTCAGCAGAGGGGCAGGCAGGTGGAGCGCAATACCATTCGCGCGCGCCATTTCGGCTGCCCAGTGGAGCACCTTGCCCACTTCGTCGGCGTGGGCCTGGAGGCCGGCTTCCCGTTCGGCCGCGCGGTCGGCCGCGGAAAAGCCTGCGCCTGTCTTGCTGTTGCGGGTGAAGGCGGGGCCGCCCACGATTTCGGCGATGGCCGCGTCGTCGAGGGCGAGGCCGTAGAATGGCGTGAGTGCCCGGAGCGTGTCTGCGGGCCGTGCCATGAATTGCTCGCTATCGAGCGTGCGGATGCGATCGGGGTGCTTGTCCGCGAGCGTGGCGAACTGGCGGTGCTGGCCCAGCCAGCAGAGCGCGGCCACCTGGATGTCGGTGAGCCTGAGCAGCTCGTCGCCCTTGAAGCCGAAGTCGATCAGGCCTTCCCGGCCGAGCTTTACAAGCAGGTCGCGCACCCAGACCCGGCCCCACAGACCCTTGCGGGCGATGGAGCCGAGGAAATCCCGGAGCGGCGCATGGAGAAGCAATGCTCTGGCCGCAGGCTTCAGGCCCAGCATTGCAGGGGCGAGACTGTTCACCAGGTTGGAGGGCTTCACAACCACCGCCTCGCCCGGTTCCCATGGCCGGGCGAGAAGAGACAGCGACTGATCGAGGACCATGGCCACCTTCGCG
>JBKDAC010000243.1:0-4544 GCA_046316515.1 Sandaracinobacter sp.
AGCAACAGGGTGACCAACACGTCCGAGTTCCGCAGCCTTGCCAACAGCTGGGCGCGGATCGAGGCCGTGGGCGGCCGCGACATGGCGGGCGTCGCGCTGAACCTGCAGCGCATGCTGGACGTGCGCATGAAGACCGACCCGATCGCCCGGGCGCGGACGCCCGACGAGGTGCCGCTGGCAACCGCCATGGGCCTGATCGTGCGCGAGCGGCTGACCGGCCAGCCCGTGCCTGACAGCGCGGCAAGTGGCGTGAACATGGTGCGCGTGCCCATGGAAGAGGTGGCAGCAGGCCACCTCGACGCGCTGGAAGCCGCGATCGACGACCAGGCGGCTTTTGCCGACGCCTTCGTGCGTGTGCTGCACGATCTCGGCCTCGCCGACGATCCGGATTCGCCGGCCGACGAGGATGAGGCCTCGGACGAGCAGGATGAGCAGCAGGACTCCCAGGGCGAGGACGAGGGCGACGAGGAAGCCCAGTCCTCCAGTGCCGAGCAGTCCGTCGAAACCCGTTCCGAAGAGCAGCAGGGCGACGCCGAGGATGGCGAGACCCGCGAGGTGGAGATGGAGACCGACATGGTCTCCGACGCCGAGCTGGGGGAGGAAGGCGAGGAGGGCATGATGCCCTGGCGCCCGAACTTACCCGACAGCAAGCTGCCGCCTGATTTCGCCTATCGCGCCTATACGACCGAGCATGACGAGGTGGTGACCGCCGAGGAGCTGTGCGAGGCCGAGGAGCTGGCCCGCCTGCGCGGCTATCTCGACCAGCAGCTGGTGACGCTGCAGAGCGCGGTCACCAAGCTCGCCAACCGCCTGCAGCGCCGGCTGATGGCGCAGCAGAACCGCAGCTGGGAGTTCGACCAGGAGGAAGGCCTGCTCGACAGCGCGCGCCTCACCCGTGTCGTCGTCCAGCCTGATCATGCTCTCAGCTACAAGATTGAGCGCGACACCGACTTCCGCGACACCGTCGTCACCCTCCTCATCGACAATTCGGGCTCCATGCGCGGCCGCCCCATCTCGATCGCGGCCATCTCGGCCGACATCCTCGCCCGCACGCTGGAGCGCTGCGCCGTGAAGACCGAGATCCTGGGCTTCACCACGCGTGCCTGGAAGGGTGGACAGTGCCGCGAGAAGTGGCTCGCCGGCGGGCGCCCGCCCAAGCCCGGCCGCCTGAACGACCTCCGCCACATTATCTACAAGCAGGCCGACGCGCCTTGGCGCCGCGCGCGCCGCAACCTCGGCCTGATGATGCGCGAGGGGCTGCTGAAAGAGAATATTGACGGCGAGGCCCTGCTGTGGGCCCACAATCGCCTGATGGCCCGCACCGAGGACCGGCGCATCCTGATGGTGATTTCCGACGGCGCGCCCGTCGACGACAGCACGCTCTCGGTGAACTCCGGCAACTATCTGGAACGGCACCTCAGGCAGGTGATCGGCTGGATCGAGGCGAAGAGCCCGGTCGAGCTGATCGCGATCGGCATCGGCCACGATGTCACACGCTACTACCAGCGCGCCGTGACCATCATGGATGCGGAACAACTTGGCGGTGCGATCGTTGATCAACTTGCCGCATTGTTCTATGAGGACAAAGCCAAAGGCGGCAGGCGGTAGCGCGGCGCGTGCTGATGGCCTGACTTCCCGAAGGCCTGGCCGGCGCGCAGGAAAACCACCTTGCCCAACATGCACCCCGACGTTAGCCCGGCGATGTGAACCGTCCCCAAATCCATAAGCTGCTTCTCTGGGCCATCCTTGCGATCCCGGCTGCCCTCTGGCTCGCCCAGACGCGCGGGATGGATCCTTATGATTGGGAAGAGCTCCTCCACCCTACCGGCGAGCTCTCCGCCCGCCTCCTCATCCTTGCCCTTGCGCTCACCCCGCTCGTCCAGCTCCTGCCCAACGCCACCCCGCTGCGCTGGCTCATCCGCAACCGGCGCGCGCTCGGCGTGGCCGCCTTCGGCTATGCCGCTCTCCACACGGGCTTCTACCTGGGGGCGATGGGCAATCTCGACGATGTGCTGGCCGAAGCGTTGGCCATCGGCATCTGGCCCGGCTGGGCGGCCCTTGCGCTGATGCTCCCGCTTGCCCTCACCAGCAACGATGCGGCGATGCGGGCGCTGAAGGCGGGGTGGAAGCGTCTGCAGCGCCTCGCCTATCCGGCCGCCGTGCTCTCCCTTGTTCACTGGGTCTTCATCCACAACAACACAGCAGTGGCGCTCGCCCATTTCGCGCCGCTTGGCGCCCTGGAACTCTGGCGCCTGTGGCGCCGTTTCACCCCCCGGAAAGGACTGTCCACTTGAAAATTCTCCTCCCCGCACTGCTGCTGGCAGCACTCGCCGCCCCGGCGTCGGCCACTGGCGCCTACACCTGCAATGTGCCCAAGGATAAGTGGCGCACCACCGAGCAGCTGACGGCCGAACTGACGAAGCAGGGCTGGCAGGTGCGCAAGGCCAAGGTCGATGGCGGCTGCTTTGAAGTCTATGGCACCACGCCCGAGGGCGACCGCGTGGAAGCCTATTTCGACCCCGCGAGCTTCGAGAAGCTGCTCGTCAGTCGCCGCGGCGAAGTGCTCTACAAGAAGCCCTGATCAGCCGGTTTCGCGCAGGAACGCGCGCAGTCGCCCCGTCACCGCGTCTGCCTGTTCCTGCTGCACCCAGTGCCCCGCGCCGGGGATCAGCTCGGTCCCCCGCCAGTCGGCCCCGGCCCGCGCGCGCATCGCCTCCAGCGCGCCGGGGTTCTGGTGGATGCCCCAGTCGCGCTCGCCCGCCAGGAACATCGCCGGCCCTTCGATCCGGCGCCCGGCGAACAGGTCGAAATCGGCTTGGAAGCGCCCGCAGCTGATCGCGCGGTACCACAGCAAACCGCCGCCGAAGCCGGTGCGCCCATATTCCGCAGTATAGACAGCAAGCGCGTCATCCGGCAGCCAGGCGGGCCGCACCCCGGGCGCATGCGGTGCCACCGTCGCCGCCATCCCAAGCTCCAGCGGCATCACATAATATTCGGGCAGCTTCGCCAGCGCGTCGGCCGTCCACCCCGACAGCGCAAAGGGGCGGTTCTCCGGCCAGTCCCCGCTCTTCACATGGTAATAGGCGCTCAGGAACGCGGCCAGGCCCTGCGCCGGCGCGTCCATCTCGGCCGCCGCATCGTCGGTCGAATAATAGAGCTGGTAATGCTTGCGCCCCAGCGCGGCAAGGCCGGCAATCCAGTCGGGCGCGGCACGCGGCGCGGGCGTTTCTGTCTGGCCGGCCGCCGCCGGCGGCGGCCAGGGCGCGGTGCCGGGGAAGGGCGCGCTCATCAGCATAACCCGGCGAAAGATGTCGGGCCGCGCCAGCGCCGCCCAGGCCGCCACCGGGGATCCGAAATCATGGCCGACAACGCAGTGCACCTGCGCATGGCCCAGCGCCGAAACCAGCATCATGGCGTCGCGCACTAGGTTCAGGATGCGGAACTGTTCCAGCCGGCTCCGGTCCTCGCCGGTGGTGCGGCCATAGCCGCGCTGGTCAGGCGCCACCACGTGAAAGCCCGCCGCGGCCAGCGGGCCGATCTGGTTGCGCCAGCTATAGGCAAGCTCGGGAAAGCCGTGCAGCAGCAGGATCAGCGGATGCCCCGGGTCCCCCGCCTCCAGAATGTGCATGTCGAGCCCGTTGACGCCGGCGACCATGCGGCTGCCGACAGCGGGCGGAAGAGAATAGGGGGCGGTCATCCTCGCCTTGTGCCCGGTGCCCGGCCGCGGGCAAAGCCCGCGAAGCCGGGAGGGTCGGCCTCAATCCTCGGCCACCAGCGCGATCAGATCGTCGCCGAAGCGTTCCAGCTTGGCAGCCCCGATCCCGGGAACGCCCGCCAGCGCTCCGCGGTCTGTCGGGCGCAGCGCCGCGATCGCCTTCAGGGCGCTGTCGTGCAGCACCCCGAAGGCGGGAACATCCTCCTGCTCGGCGCGCGCGCGCCGCCAGGCGCGCAGCTTCTCGAACAGGCCCTGGTCGGCCTTGCCCATCTCGACAGGCGCGCTGCGGCTGCGGCGGCGCGGCTGCGGCGCCCAATCGTCCGCCCGCACATGCACCGGCACCTCGCCCTTCAGGATGGCGCGCGCGGCCGGGCCCAGCTTCAGGCCGCCATGGGCGCTGTCCCGCTCCAGCGCATGGCTCGCTTCCAGCAGCCGGCCCAGCCGCAGCCACTGCGCTTCGGCCAGGTCCGTGCCGATCCCAAACACGCTCAGCCGGTCGTGGCCAAAGCGCAGCAGCCTGTCGTCGGCATCGCCCCGCAGCACCTGCGCGACATGCTTCAGCCCGAACATCTGCCCGGTGCGGTACACCGCCGACAGCAGCTTGCGCGCAGCGTCCGTCCCATCCAGCGTGGCGGGCGCGTCCAGGCAGTTGTCGCAATTGCCGCAGGGCTGGGGGTCGATCTCGCCGAAATGGGTCAGCAGCGGCACCCGCCGGCACCCCAGTGTTTCGGCCCAGGCGGCAAGCTTCGCCAGCTGTGCCAGCTCATGGCCTTTCCGCGCCTCGTCGGCCTCGCCCTCGGTGATGCGCTGGCGGGCCAGCGTCACGTCC
>JBKDAC010000244.1:0-9441 GCA_046316515.1 Sandaracinobacter sp.
GCGTCCAGCTCGCGCGGAAATAGCCCATCACCCACACCAGGTTCGGGACCCCGGTGAACATCATGCCGCGATAGGTGACGGTGTCGGCGAAGTTCACCGGCTTGCCTTCGACCGCGAAGTCGATGTCGCCGGTGATGCAGAGGTTGAAGCCCGTGGCCGTGACGATCACGTCGGCTTCCAGCAGCTTGCCCGACTTCAGCAATATGCCCTTGTCGGTGAAGCGCTCGATATGGTCGGTCACCACGCTCGCCTTGCCGGCAGCGAGGCCCTGGAACAGGTCGCCATCGGGCAGGAAGGCGAGGCGCTGCTGCCAAGGGCGATAGGATGGCGTGAAGTGGGTGTCGATGTCGAAATCCGGCCCCAGATAGGCACGCGCAGCCTCCAGCAGCTCGGCCTTCACCGCTTCGGGCTCCTCCATCGACCGCCGGGTGATCTCGGCCTGGTCGAAGAGGATGGAGCGACGGACGATGTCGTGAATGATATCCTCGTCCACCTCAAGCTGCCTGAGCCGGTCGGCGAGCTCGTTGGAGTTGGGGTGCGGGAAGAAATAGGTCGGTGAGCGCTGCAGCAGCGTGACATGGGCGCATTGGCCCGCGATTGCGGGAACCAGCGTGGCAGCCGTTGCGCCCGAGCCGATCACGACCACGCGCTTGCCCGAAAGGTCCAGGTCCTCGGGCCAGGTCTGCGGGTGGATGATTGCGCCCTTGAAGTCCGCCATGCCGGGCCATTCGGGCGTGTAGCCCTGCGCGTGGCGGTAATAGCCCTGGCACATCCAGAGGAAGTTGGCGGTGACGGTGAAGGGTTCGCCATTCGCCATCCCGCGAACCGTCCAGCAGCGGTCTGCCGAGGACCAGGTCGCGCTCTCGATGTGGTGGCCATAGCGGATGTGGCGGTCGATCCCGTTCTCGGTGATCACCTCGCGCATGTAGGCCAGTATCTCGGCCGCGGTCGCGATCGGCGGGCCAACCCAGGGCTTGAAGCGGTAGCCGAAGGTGTAGAGATCCGAATCCGATCGGATGCCGGGATATCTGTGCGTTTCCCAGGTGCCCCCGAAGGTCTGCTTCGATTCCAGGATCACATAGCTGTGATCGGGCGACTGGTTCTGCAGGTGCCAGGCCGCGCCGATGCCGGAAATGCCGGCGCCCACGATCAGCACATCGAAGTCGGTCGCTCCCGCCCCGGCTGCGGGGCGCTCCTCGGTCAGCGTTGCCATGTGGTTCTCCCTCAGCTCAGAAGGCCACATTGCCACGTGCAGGGCAACCCGAATCGATCCCGGCCAAGCAGCCGGGCTTGGCATTTCCACAGGTCAGCTGTCGGTTGCGATCACCGTCGCCGCCTTGCCGGACGACCCGCTGTTGAGGCCACCGTGCGTCGCCAGCACGGTGGTACCCGGCCCGATGACCGCGCGGACAAGGCGGTTGAAGTCCTCGGGAATGGTGATGGCGCCGACGGCATTCTGCGACACGGCCTGACCCTTTTCGGCCTCATAGCCCGGCAGCGAGATGTAGATCCACCTGGGGCTTCCGGTCTCGTCGGTGCCCGCATACTGCAGCGCGCGGGTGCCGATCTCGAAGCCCTCGGCCACCGTGACCTTGCTGCGCCCGAGCTCCCCCCCATTGCGGAACCCGAGCACCCGCTCATTGTCGGTCGACAGCACGATGGTGACGGGGCCGGTGGGCGACTTCTCGGGCGTCCAGCGCCAGTCCTCGTCAGGGGCAAGGCGGCGCTTCGTCGGATCATCGGGCAGGCCCTTGGGCGTGACGGGCGCCAGGAAGGCGTTGAAGTCGGCAACCTCCGGCGTCACCCGATCCTCGGTGACCACCACGGTCATGCCCATCGGGCTCGCCTCGAACAGCAGCTTGGAGAATTCCAGCGGCAGCCGGATGCAGCCGTGGCTTGCCGGATAGCCCGGCAGGTTGCCGGCGTGCAGCGCAATGCCGTCCCAGGTCAGCCGCTGCATGTAGGGCATGGGGGCATTGTTGTAGATGTTGGACTTGTGGTCCTTGTTCTTCTGCAGGATCGTGAACACGCCCGTGGGCGTCTTGTGGCCCGCCTTGCCGGTGGACACCGTGGAAGCGCCGATACGGATCCCGTTTCGATACACATAGGCGCGCTGGCTCGGCAGGTGCACGATCACCGTCATCGGGCCGGCAGGCGCGAGGGCCCCGTTCCAGATGAACTCCCCCGGCTTCAGCGCGGCGACATCGGTCTCGATCGGGACAGATGTCTTTGCACCCTGGGCGACAAGCGGCGTGGCAGCAAGAAGCGCAACACCGACGAGCGCAGCGCCCAGCCGCGAACCTGCTCCCCGCATCAGTGCGACAGCCCCTTCACGATCTCGTCGGTCATCTTCTTGGCGTCGCCCAGAAGCATCATCGTGTTGTCCATGTAGAAGACGTCATTGTCGACGCCGGCATAGCCCACCCCGCCCATCGACCGCTTGATGAACAGCACGGTCTTGGCCTTCCACACTTCGAGGACCGGCATGCCATAGATGGGGCTGGTCTTGTCGGTCTGCGCGGCCGGGTTGGTCACATCGTTGGCGCCGATGATGAAGGCGACATCGGCCTGCGCGAACTCAGAGTTGATGTCCTCAAGCTCGAACACCTCGTCATAGGGGACGTTCGCTTCGGCCAGCAGCACGTTCATGTGCCCGGGCATCCGGCCCGCCACCGGGTGGATGGCGTACTTCACCTCCACGCCCTCGCGCTTCAGCACATCGCCCATCTCGCGCAGCGTGTGCTGCGCCTGGCTGACCGCCATGCCGTAGCCTGGGACGATGATGACCTTCTCGGCATTCTTCAGGATGAAGCCGGCGTCGTCGGCGCTGCCGCGCTTCCAGGGCCGTTCCACTGCCGGGCCACCCGCGGCGGCACCGCTTTCGGCGCCGAAGCCGCCGGCGATGACCGAGATAAAGCTGCGGTTCATCGCCTTGCACATGATATAGGACAGGATCGCGCCCGACGAGCCGACAAGCGCCCCGGTGATGATCATCGCCGAGTTGCCCAGCGTGAAGCCCATCGCAGCCGCCGCCCAGCCGGAATAGCTGTTCAGCATGGAGACAACGACGGGCATGTCGGCGCCGCCGATCGGGATGATCAGCAGGAAGCCGATCGCGAACGACAGCAGCAGGATCGCCCAGAACAGCATCGGGGTGTTGGCGCTGAAGATGGCGACCATCACCAGGATGCCGGCCAGAACGCCCAGGTTGATGATGTGTCGGCCCGGCAGCAGGATCGGTGCGCCCGACATGTTGCCGTTGAGCTTCAGGAAGGCGATGACGCTCCCCGAGAAGGTGATGGCACCGATCGCGACGCCAAGCCCCAGCTCGATGAGGCTCGCATTCAGGATGTGGGTGCCGTCGGCTTTTATAATGCCGAAGGCGCGGGGCGCGTGATAGGCGGCAACGCCCACCAGAACGGCCGCAAGGCCGACGAGGCTGTGGAAGCCCGCGACCAGCTGGGGCATGGCCGTCATCGCGATCTTGCGGGCGACGACCAGGCCAAAGGCGCCGCCGATCGCGACCGCAACCGCGATCTCGGCAATGCTGGCGAATGCCAGCTTCACGATGGAGGTGACCACCGCGATCAGCATGCCCGCCATGCCATAGCGGTTGCCCGACCGGCTGGTTTCGGGGCTGGACAGCCCGCGGAGCGCAAGGATGAAAAGGACGCCGGCGACCAGATAGGCCAGCATCGCCCAGGGCGGAACGACAGTTGCCACGTTCATGGCGGCGGTTGCGGGTTCAGTGTCCATTGCCGCCTTCACCCCTTCTTCTCTTTTTTCTTGTACATCGCCAGCATCCGCTCGGTGACGGCAAAGCCGCCGAATATGTTCACGCTGGCAAGAACCACGGCGGCCAGGCCCAGCCACTTGGCGGCCGGTGCCCCCGTGGCGGCCGCCGCAATCAGCGCGCCCACGATGATCACCGACGAGATGGCGTTGGTGACGGCCATCAGCGGCGTGTGCAGCGCAGGCGTCACCGACCAGACGACATAATAGCCGACAAAGCAGGCCAGCACGAAGATCGAGAGGATCGAGATGAAGTCCATGGGGCTCTCCTCAGGCCTGCAGGGCCGGGTGCACGATCTGGCCGCCCGCGGTCACGCGGATGGCCTTCACGATCTCGTCGTCCTCGGGCAGCTTCAGCGACTTCGTCTCCTTGTCGAAGAAGGTGGTCACGAAGGTGAGGAGGTTGCGCGCGAACAGGGCCGATGCGTCGGCGGCAAGCCGGCTGGGATAGTTGGAGAAGCCAAGGATAGTGACGCCGTTCGCCGTCACCACGGCCTCATCGGCCTTCGACCCCTCGACATTGCCGCCCTGCACAACCGACATGTCGACGATCACGCTGCCCGGCTTCATGGTCGCGACCTGCGCCGCCGTGACCAGCCGCGGCGCCGGGCGCCCGGGGATCCGCGCGGTCGTGATCACGATGTCCTGCTTGGCGATCGTTTCAGAGACCAGGGCTGCCTGCTTCGCCTTGTAAGCGTCGGACATTTCCTTGGCATAGCCGCCCGCGGTCTCGGCGGCCTTCGTCTCCTCATCCTCGATGAAGATGGGCTTGCCGCCCAGCGACTGGATCTGCTCCTTGGTGGCAAGCCGCACGTCGGTCGCCGACACCACGGCGCCCAGGCGCCGCGCGGTCGCGATGGCCTGCAGGCCTGCAACACCCACCCCCATGATGAAGGCACGGGCGGCCGAGATGGTGCCGGCTGCCGTCATCATCATCGGGAAGGCCCGGCCATAGGCTTCAGCCGCGTCGATCACCGCCTTGTAGCCGGCAAGGTTCGCCTGGCTTGACAGGATGTCCATCGATTGGGCGCGGGTGATGCGCGGCATGAATTCCATCGCCAGCGCCTCAACCCCGCCCTTGGCATAGGCGTCGAGCCTGTCCTTCGACTGGTAGGGATTGAGGCTGGCCGCCAGCGTCACGCCCGAGGGCAGGCCCTTGGGGTCCGGACCCTGGATCCCAAGCACAAGGTTCGCGCCCTTCAGCACGTCGGCCCGGCTGCCCAGGGTGGCGCCGGCATCGGCAAAGGCGGCATCGGGGATGTTCGCGCCCGCGCCGGCACCTGCCTCCACGGCAAGGATGGCACCAAGAGCGCCGAACTTCTTCACCGTCTCGGGGGTGGCGGCAACACGCTTTTCCCCAGCGGCCGTTTCGGCCAGCACTGCTATCTTCATGCGGTCCCCCTGAGGCCCCGTCGTTGCAAGGCCCGGCTTGTGCGGGCGGGTGGCAGATGCGCCGGCCGAAACAGGGCCGGCGGCAACCGAATCAGAGAAGGAAGATCGCCATGCCGATCAGCACCAGCCCGATTCCGATGATCGCCCACTTGGTGAGCCCTAAGAAGCCCGAATAGACTTCGCGGTTGTCACGGGCGGCCTCGTCCCAGCGCACGCCGCCATTGCTTCCCTGCATATCAGCCATGTCTTTCCTCGTGAACGGACGAAGCGGCACTTGCCGCCTGTGCGGGCAATTAGCAATGGCGCATTCGATAGGCGAGCGCAAAGGTCCGCTTTCGCTGGCCCAAGCGACGCTTCAGGCCGGCGCCAGGCCTGCCCCGGCGAGCGCCGCCGCCTGGCGCGCCTGCACATCGGCAAGGGCGAAATCATCCATCAATTGGCGGAACAGGCGCGACCAGTTCAGCTCGGCGCCCAGCTGGATGAACACCCCGCCCAGGCCGATGGCGGCGCGGTCCATGAACACGAACTCCGCCGGAATGGTCACCGTCCCCAGCTTCTTCAGCTCCTGGTGCACCTTCTGGGCGGTCGCCCGGCCATATTCGCCGGGCCGCCCATCCATATCGATCGGCCGCACACGGTCGTCGAGCAAGGGGCCATAGAGGAAGCGCGCCCAGACCAGCAGCACCTCGCGGATTTCCCGCGTCAGGCCCTTGAAGCCCCACATCTCAAAGGCATGGGCCGCGCGCGCGTCATCGTCGGTCTCAATCGCGCGATAGAGTTCGTTCACACCCTCGATGAAGTGGGGCGGGAAGATCCGCACGCAGCCGAAATCCAGCAGATTCACGACGGCGCCGTCGGCATCGGCGCGGGCCACGCTGTAGTTGCCGAGATGCGGGTCCCCATGGATCACGCCGACACGATAGAAAGGCCGGTACCAGGCCAGGAACAGGGCCTCGGCAATGCGGTTGCGCACCTCTGCCGGGGCGTCCTTCCAGTCGAGCAGACGGGTGCCCTCCAGCCATTCCATGGTGAGAAGCCGGGGCGTGGACAAATCGGCAAAGGGCCGCGGTACGCGGACATGCGCCTCGCCCGCCAGCATCTGGGCATAAAGCAGCAGATGCTTCAGCTCCCGGCCGTAATCCAGCTCCTCGCGCAGGCGGGCAGCCAGCTCGTCGCGGATCTCGGCCGTGTTGATCGAACCATCGACCCGGCGGAACAGCGACAGCATCAGGTCCAGCTGACCGAGGTCGGCCTCCACTGCGGAGGCCATGTCGGGATATTGCAACTTCACGGCCACCGTCTCGCCGCTAGGCAGCTGCGCCTTGTGCACCTGGCCCAGCGAGGCCGCCGCCACGGCCTCGGGCGTGAAATCGACGAAGCGGTCGCGCCATTTGGGCCCCAGCTCGCCTGCCATCCTGCGGCGGACGAAGCCCTGCCCCATCGACGGCGCATTGGCCTGGAGCTCGGACAGCTGCTTTGCGAATTCGGGCGGAATGGCGTCGGGGATGTTGCCCAGAATCTGGGCCAGCTTCATCAGCGGCCCCTTCAGCTCGCCCAGGACGCGCTTCAGCTCGGCAGCGTTGCGGGGATCGTCCAGCGATCGTCCGCCGGCGCGCGCCACGGCAGCACCGGCGGCAAAGCCGCCCAGATTCGCGCCGACCTTGGCGAAGCGGGCAATGCGCCCGGACAGCGTGGATTGTTCGGCCATGGCCCTGCATCTAGGCGCATGCCCCAATGCACGCCAGTGCGGCATGTGGCCCGGGCTCGGCGAGCCCAGGCCTTCGGCATCAGTTGAACGAGAAGTTCGTGATCACGTCGTTGCGCGTGGTGCAGCCGAACGTGCCCTTCTTCTTGGTCTTCCCCTTGGAGTCGATCGACACCATTTCGACCTTTGCGCGCATGGACGCGGGACCGTCGCTCTTCAGCTCGATGTCCTGCACCGCCTTCAGGGTCACGCTGGTGGCGCCTGCCGCCTTTGTCTTCGTCTCGGCCTCGGCCATGCACACGGCCTGGATCCGCTCGCGCCCATCGCTGGGCAGTGGCAGTGCCGCCGGCGCTGCACAGGGGCAGCGGGCGCGGCTGCAACGGGCGCCGCAGCAGCAGGCGCAGCCCGGGACAGGTGGGGCCGGGGCAGGTGGGGCCGGGGCAGGTGGGGCTGGGGGTGGCGCGACTGCCGGGGCCGTCGCGGGGGCCGGGGCGAAGGGCTCGGCAGGCGAAGCATTTGCGCCTCCCCCATGTTTGTGGATGAGGCTTGACGCGCCGGAACAGCTCAACGGTCAACCTCGGGGCGGCCCGAACCAGGCCAGCCGGGAAACGGCCCCAATGAAAAAGGGCGGGGTTTCCCCCGCCCTTTTCCCTGCCGCAGGCCGATCAGCCGAACGACGTGTGGATCAATGCTCCACCCCGGCCCACACCTTGCGATAGGTGAGGTAGGCCAGCAGCGTCAGGATGGCGAGGAAGATCATCGTCGCCACACCGGTCTGGCGGCGGATCTCCAGCTCGGGCTCCGACGTCCAGCGCAGGAATGCAACAACGTCCTTGGACATCTGATCGACGGTGGCTGGCGTGCCATCTGCATACTCGATCTGGCCATCGTTCAGCGGCTTCGCCATCGCGATGTTGACCGAGTGGAAGTAGGGATTGAAGTGCAGGCCGACAGGCGTCTCGAAGCCCTTGGGCGGCGTCTTGTCGTAGCCGGTCAGCAGCGAATAGACATAGTTCTGGCCGTCCGGACGCGCCTTGATGATCAGCGACAGGTCGGGCGGCAGCGCATTGTTGTTGGCAAGGCGCGCCGTCGTCTCGTTCGGGAACGGGTTGGGGAAGTGGTCGGACGGAAGGGCGGGCCGGGTCGCCGGTTCACCCGTCTGCGGGTTGATCGAAGGCACTTCCTTTTGCTTGGCGAGCGCCCTCACCTCGGCTTCGGAGAAACCGAGCGCGGTGAGGTTGCGGAAGGCGATCCGCTGGAGGCCGTGGCAGGACGAGCAGACTTCCTTGTACACTTGGAAGCCGCGCTGCAGCTGGGCGCGATCAAAAGTCCCGAACACGCCGAGTCCCATGGGGCCGTCATGCGCCAGGCCGGCGTCGCGCGGATAGAGGTGGATGGCCTTCACGGGGTCGGGAACGGTCGCCTCGCGCGGCATGAAGAAGCCGACGAGAAGCGTCACGACGAAGAGAAGACCGGCACCGAAGCCGAAGATGCGAACCATGGTGTGTGACCCTTTATTCGGCTGGTGCCACGGCGCCGGGCGCAACGCCCGCCGGGCCGCCATCATGCTTGCCGGACAGGCCCGGCTTCGTGCCGAGCACGGCTTCCGCGATGCTGTTGGGCAGCGGCAGCGGCTTCTCGAAGAAAGAGAGCAGCGGCATGATGATCAGGAAGTGGGCGAAATAATAGGCGGTCGCGATCTGCCCGATGCGGACGAACGGCTCTTCCGCAGGCTTTGCACCGACCCAGCCCAGCAGGAACATGTCGGCGATAAGCACCCAGAAGAAAATCTTGTACATCGGACGGTAGGCGGCCGACTTCACGCGGCTGGTGTCGAGCCAGGGCAGGAAGAACAGCAGGATCAGCGACCCGAACATGGCGATCACGCCCCAGAGCTTCGCGGGAACCCAGAAGAAGTCCACAGTGAAGGCACGCAGGATCGCATAAAAGGGCAGCAGATACCATTCGGGCACAATGTGCGCAGGCGTGCTGAGCGGGTTCGCCGGGATATAGTTGTCCGGGTGGCCCAGCGCATTCGGCATGAAGAAGACGAACGCCGAGAAGAACAGCAGATAGACGCAGATCCCCACGAAATCCTTCGCGGTGAAATAGGGGTGGAAGGGCAGCGTGTCCTGCGGGCCCTGCACCTCGACACCGGTCGGGTTGGTGGAGCCCGGGATGTGCAGCGCCCAGATCTTCAGGATCACCACGCCCAGAATCACGAAGGGCAGCAGATAGTGGAGCGAGAAGAAGCGGGTGATGGTGGCATTGTCGGGTGCGAAGCCGCCGACAAGCCAGGTGCGGACCGCTTCACCCACCAGCGGGATCGCAGAGAAGAGCGAGGTGATGACCTGGGCACCCCAGAAGCTCATCTGGCCCCAGGGCAGCACGTAGCCCATGAAGGCGGTCGCCATCATCAGCAGGAAGATCACGACCCCGAGCAGCCAGATCATCTCGCGCGGGGCCTTGTAGGACCCGTAATAGAAGCCGCGGAAGATATGCAGATAGACCACCACGAAGAAGGCCGAGGCCCCGTTCGCGTGGGCATAGCG
>JBKDAC010000245.1:0-2410 GCA_046316515.1 Sandaracinobacter sp.
CGGCGCCCCGCCCACCACCGCACCGCCCCCGGCACCCATGGCCCCCCCCCGCCCCGCACACCCCGCGCCGGGGGGCCCCCGTCCCGCGGCAGCGCCCGGCGGCCAGGGCACAGCGACTGCCCCCGCCACCGACCCACTGACTGCCCAGTATGAGGCCGGCTATGCCCTTTATCAGCAGGGCGATTTCGCCGGCGCCGAAAAGGCGCTCAGGGCCTTTGCGCAGGCGAACCCCACCCATCTGCGCGCGTCCAACGCCGCCTTTTGGGCGGGCCGCTCGCTGATGCAGCAAAAGCAGTTCGGCGAGGCTGCGCGCGTCTTCTATGCGGGCTATCAGGCCAATCCCAAAGGCCAGCGCGCACACAACAGCCTGCTGTGGCTTGCGAAAGCCCTGTTGGAAACCAGGGGGCCCAAGGCACAGAAGGCCACCTGCGACACGCTGGACCAGCTGTCGCGATCCTTCCCCGACCGCATGACCGGCCAGTTCGCGGCCGACACCGCGGCCACCCGCGCCCAGGCCAAGTGCGTCGGCTGAGCCGCCTGGCGGGTTGCTGACTCCGGTGGCTGCCGTTCCGCCAGCGGCCCCGGTGGCCGCCATCCCATCCGCGGCCCCGGTGGCCGCCATCCCATCCGCGGCCCCGGTGGCCGCCATCCCATCCGCGGCGCTGGCGGCCGAGATCGCCCGGCTGGCCGGCCCGGACCATGGCGAGCTGGCCGTCGCCGTATCGGGCGGCGCGGACTCGCTTGCGCTGATGGCGCTTGCCGCCGCCGCCTGCCCGGGCCGGGTGCATGTGCTGTCGGTCGATCATGGCCTAAGGGCAGAGGCGGCCGCCGAATGTGCCCATGTGGCGCGGCTGGCGGCCGGGCTTGGGCTGCCGCACCACATGCTCACCCTCGGCCTTGCCCCCGGCGGCAATGTGCAGGCCCGCGCGCGCGCGGCGCGCTATGCCGCCATGGCCGATTGGTGCCGGGCCAATCATGTGCCCCTGCTGCTGACGGCGCATCATGCCGACGACCAGGCCGAAACCCTGCTGATGCGGCTGGCGCGGGGCAGCGGCGTGGCCGGCCTTGCCGGCGTGCGGGCCAGCGTGGACCTGGGCGGGGTGCTGCTGCTGCGCCCGCTGCTGGGCTGGCAGCGCGGGTCCCTTGCCGCCATCGTGCGCGCGGCCGGCTGGGCGCCGGTCGACGACCCCTCCAACAGCGACCCGGCCTATGACCGGACACGCGCGCGGCAGCTGCTGGCTGCGACCGGCTGGCTGGAGGCCGACCGCATCGCAGCCGCCGCCTCCCACCTGGCAGAGGCCGAGGCTGCGCTGGACTGGGCGGCCGACCTCGCCTTCACCACCCGCACTGCGTGGCAGGGCGATGTCCTGCGCGTCGATCCACAGGCGCTGCCGGCCGAAATTCGCCGCCGGCTTCTGGCACGGGCGCTGGCCGCCCTGGGGGCCGAGCCCGATGGCCCTGCCCTTCAGAAGCTTCTCGTGCGTCTGGACCGAGGAAAGGGTGGAACCCTTGGGGCCGCAAAGGCCGACGCAATGGCCGACGGTCTGTGGCGGATCGGCAAGGCGCCGCCGCGCAAGCCCCGCTGACCGCTCAGCGGTCGCCGGCGGGCTGCACCTTCGGCTCAGCCGGCTTGTCGGACGCGCCGGCTGCCAGCTGCGGATAGCGCGCAAGGAACAACTCACGCTGCCGGGCCATCAGCTCTTCCCGACTGAGGGCCGGCTTCGCCGTCGTGGGCTGCGGGGCCTGCAGATCGGTCGGGCCGCCGCCCACCGGCTCCATCATGTAACCGCCGGGCTCAGCAAACATGTCGCCGTGCCAAGGACAGGCAGCTGCCGGCGCAAGCGGGGCGAGGAGGACGAGGCCTGCGAGGAATCGGATGCCGGTCATATACGCACTCTAGCGGGTCGGCGCAGGCGACGCCAGCGCCGCCAGCACATCGCGCGCAAGGGCCACCTGGTCGAACCCCGCACCCGTCGGATCGAAACCGCGCCGCACCACCACCAGCCGCGCCGACGGCACGATCACCGCATATTGGCCGCGATTGCCATTGAAGCCATAG
Organism: Sandaracinobacter sp.; assembly: GCA_046316515.1. Taxonomy (GTDB): domain Bacteria; phylum Pseudomonadota; class Alphaproteobacteria; order Sphingomonadales; family Sphingomonadaceae; genus Sandaracinobacteroides. The sequence continues at coordinate 2,060 of JBKDAC010000245.1, forward strand.
CTCCCGTCTGGCAGGCCTGCCGCCGCGCCCATCAGCCAGATCGCCCGGCCATAGCCCAGCTGCGCCTGCGCCGGGGGCTGCGGCCCGACCGGGCTCGTCGCCGTCGCCACCCATCCCTCGGGCAGCAGCCGCTCGCCGTTCCACACGCCGTCGTTCAGGTGCAGCAGCGCCAGCCGCGCAAGATCGCGCGCGGTCATCCATACCTGACTCGACAGGATCGGGGCGCCCGCCCAGTCGACCTCGATCGTCGTCCGCGTCATGCCGATCGGCCAAAGCAGATGGGTATAGGCGAAGCTGGGCGCGGCCTCGCCCAGGTCGGTCATCAGGGCCCGGGAGGCCAGCAGCGTGTCG
>JBKDAC010000246.1:0-5409 GCA_046316515.1 Sandaracinobacter sp.
GCTGCACGCACCTCATCGAACAGCTGCGCCGCCTTGAATGGGCCCGCGATCGCCACTCCCATCACATGCTGCGCCAGCAGATCCCCGCGCTTGGTCATCGCAAAGGCGTGGATCTCGTCGACGATCAACGTCTCCACCGACGCCAGCATCCCTTCCGCCTCGGGCCAGGTCAGCAGTAAGCTCAGGCTTTCGGGCGTCGTCAGCAATATATCGGGCGGGCTCTCGCGCTGCCGCCGCTTCACCTGGGAACTGGTATCGCCAGTGCGCGTCTCCACCGTCAGCGGCAGCCCCGCTTCGCGGATCGGCAGCAGCAAGTTCCGTTCTACATCTGCCGCCAGCGCCTTCAACGGCGACACATAGATGGCCTTCAATCCCGGCCGCGCGCCCTTTTCCGCCGCCTCCGACAGCACCGGAAGAAACCCCGCCAATGTCTTGCCTGCCCCGGTCGTCGCCACCAGCAGGCTGTGCCGCCCGGCCCGCGCGGCGGACAGCATCTCCAGCTGGTGCGCACGGGGCGCCCAGCCTCGCGCGGCAAACCAGCCGGCAAGCGCGTCGGGCAGCAACATGTCGGTCACCGAGGGCATCCTGTGCCTCTAGGGCGCTTTTCGCAGCGGCTGAATCGGGGAGGGTTCCTTTTTTCTGCGCGTTTCTGATTCAGAATCCCCGTTTGGTCTGCACCAGCTCCGCCCAGGCCGCAGTCGCCCGCCCTACTGCGCAGAAATCCCGCCATCGATATACAGTTCCGCCCCCGTCACGAATTTCGCCTCGTCCGAACACAGATAGATGGCGGCATAGGCCACATCGTCAGGGTCGCCCACGGTCCCCGCCGGAATCTGGCGGCCCAGCTTTTCCTTCACCTGCTCCTTGGTCACGCCCACCGCCTGGAAATTGTCCAGGATCGGCGTGTCGATAAAGGCCGGGTGCACCGAATTGCAGGTGATCGCATCCTTGTTCGATGCACAGTGCAGCGCGACCGACTTGGTCAGGTGCCGCACCCCGGCCTTGGCGCTGTTGTACGCCGCCATCCGCCCCGACGCGATCACCCCGGCGATCGACGAGATGTTCAGGATCGACCCGCGCGATCCTTGCGCCCGCACCGTCTCCCGCATCAGCGGCAGGGCATGCTTGCAGCCCAGGAACACCCCGTCCAGGTCGATCGCATGTACCAGCCGCCAGTCGGCCAGGCTCGTCTGCTCCACGCTGCCCGGCGTCCCGATCCCGGCATTGTTCACCAGGATATGCAGCCCCCCGAACACCCGCTTCGCCTCGGCGACAGCGGCCACCCATTGCTCCTCGCTGGTCACATCATGGGGTAAGCTCGCCGCATTCGCGCCGATGCCGGCGGCCGCCGCCGCTGCCCCGGCCCCGTTCAGGTCCGTCAGCAGCACCTTCGCGCCCTCCTGCGCAAACCGCTCCGCCATCCGCTTGCCCAGGCCCGATGCAGCCCCGGTCACCAGTGCAATCTTGCCGTCCAGACGTCCCATCATCTTCCTCCCGTTCCGCCTGTCGCTAGGCGATTGCGCGAAACGCCGCTAGACCCCGGAAAAAGGCGGGAGGACCGGACTTGAGCAAAACTGCGGCCGTCGAAGCACGGGCCATGCCATGGCGCTGGGGCATCCTCGCCTTCGCGGTGGCCTCAGTCATCATCAACGGCTTCGACCGCCAGATGGTCGCCATGCTCAAGCCCGACATCCTGGGCGACTTCGGCTGGAACGACGCCGATTACGGCCGCCTCGCCTCCCTGTTCCAGCTCGGCTCCGTCGGCACCCTCCTCTTCGCCGGCTGGTTCCTCGACAAGGTCGGGCTGAAATGGGGCTATGCCATCGGCAACGGGGCCTGGTCCCTCATCACCCTGCTCCACATCGCCGTCACCAGCTTCGGCGGCTTCATCGCGCTGCGCGTCGCGCTTGGCGCCTCGGAATCCATCCAGACACCCGCTGCCGTCAAATCCGTTGCCAGCTGGTTCCCGCAAAAGGAAACCAGCTTCGCGCTCGGCATCGTGAACGCAGCCCCCAATGTCGGCGCCATCGTCGTGCCGCTCGCCATCCCCGCCATGGCGCTCGCCGTCGGCTGGCGGATGAGCTTCATGATCGTCGGCGGCATCGGCCTCATCTGGGTGCTGGTCTGGCTCGCCGCCCGCCCGCCGCAGCCGCCGGCCACCGTCAGCCTCCGCGCGCTCGATGCGTCCGACACCAGCTGGGCCGACCTGCTGAAGGACCGCCGCGTCCACGGCTTCATGATCGCCAAGGTGCTGACCGACCAGATGTGGTGGCTGATGATGTTCTGGCTGCCCGACTTCTTCATGCGCACCTTCGGCCTCACCTCGGCCCAGGTCGCCCGCCCCACCGCCTTCGTCTATGTGCTCGCCATGGCCGGCGCCCTCACCAGCGGCTGGCTCGCCGGGCGCATCATCGCCGGCGGCGTTCCAGCGCCCACCGCCCGCCTGCGCGTGCTCGTGGGCTACGGTGCCATCGCCCTCATCGCCCCGCTCGCCCTCTACGCCCCCAGCCTCTGGTTCGCGGCCCTGCTGATCGGCATCGTGCTCTTCGCCCACCAGGGCTTTTCCACCAACCTCTTCGCCTGCGTCGTGGATGTCTTCCCGGCCCGCCGCGTGGCCTCGGTCGTCTCCATGGGCGCGCTCGCCGGCAATCTCTGGGGCGCCGCCGTGCTCGAGATCACCGGCCGCATCCTCGCCGGCGGCGGCACCTACCTGCCGCTCTTCCTGGCCGCCGGCAGCGGCTATCTCGTCGCCGCCGTCGTCATCCGCCAGCTCATGCTCAGGCCCCTCCCCGCGCCCGCCATGGCCTGAGCGTGCGTAACAGGCGTGACACAATTGCAACAACCTGATTCCAAAAGCATATTGCTGCGCCGCAACAAGCCTTGCTAGCAAAGGGCCTCGCCCCTATCACGCGCACAGAAGCGCGACCCGCCATCATGCGGGCGCGACATCTTTGGGGAGATCTCATGCGTTCCTTCCTGCTCGCCAGCGCCGCGTTGTGTGTCGCTTGCCCCGCGTTCGCCCAGACGGCCGAAGCCCCCGCCACTGAAGAGCTCGGCCAGGGTGACATCATCGTCACCGCAACCCAGCGGGCCCAGTCACTCTCCGACGTTCCCATCGCCGTCAGCGCCATTTCCGGCGAGACGCTGCAGAATTCCGGCGCCGTCGACCTGCGCACCATGAACCAGCTCAGCCCGTCGCTCCTGGTCTCGTCCACCTCGTCCGAAGCCGGAGCCGCCGTCATCCGCGTCCGCGGCATCGGCACGGTCGGCGACAACCCCGGCCTCGAAAGCAGCGTCGCGGTCTTCATCGACGGCGTCTATCGCAGCCGCGGCGGCGTCGCGCTCACCGAACTCGGCGCGGTCGACCGCGTTGAAGTGCTGCGCGGTCCGCAGGGCACGCTGTTCGGCCGCAACGCATCAGCCGGCCTCATCCACATCATCACCGCCAAGCCCAAGTTCGAAACCGAAGGCATGGCCGAAGTCACCTACGGCAACTTCGATTTCTGGCGCATCACCGGCGGCATCACCGGCGGCCTCGTCGACGACAAGCTCGCCTACCGGGTCGACGGCGTGTGGACCAGGCGCGACGGCTTCATAAAGGATGTCATCTCGGGCCGTACGGTCAACAACCGTGATCGCTACCTGCTGCGCGGCCAGCTGCTCTACACCCCCAACGACGACATAGAACTGCGCCTGATCGGCGACTACGCCGAGCGCAACGAGGAATGCTGCGCCTCCAGCTACCTGCCCTTCCGCACCTCCTTCCGCGACGCCCAGGGCAATGTGCAGGTCACCAACGCGAACCCGGTCGTCGACACGATCCGCAAACTCGGCGGCGTGATCAGCGACGACACCTTCGCCCGCACAACCTCCATCACGCCCGGCCGCAACTACCGCTCCGACGTCACCGACTGGGGCCTGTCGGGCGAGCTGAAGTGGAACCTCGGCTTCGCCGACCTCACCTCCATCACCGCCTGGCGGGACTGGAGGCTCTCCTCCGGCCAGGATGCCGACTTCAACAATCTGGACATCCTCAATCGCGACAACCAGACCCGTCGCTTCCGCACCTTCAGCCAGGAACTGCGCCTGAACGGCGTCGCCCTCAGCGATCGGCTCGACTGGCTGGTTGGCGGCTACTTCGCCAATGAAACCCTCGATCTCGCCGACAACCTGAAATACGGCGCAGACTACATGCGCTACGCGGACGCGATCGTTCGCCTCAGCGTGCCCACCTTCGCCGGCTACGATGCGATCGCAGCAGCCGTCGGCCGTCCGGGCGACACGCTGAACGGCCGCGGCATAACCGGCGACACCTTCAGTCAGACCAGCCGCAACTTCGCGATCTTCACCCACAATGTGTTCGACATCGTGCCCGACACACTGCAACTGACACTTGGCGGCCGCTACACGAACGAGCGCAAGACGCTCGATGTCAGCCTGAACAGCAACAACACCCTGTGCGCCGCAATCGCCGGCTCGCCCAGCCCGCAGATCCGCGGCCTCGCCACGCTCCCCTGCGTCATCAACCCGATCAACAACTTCAACGCATCCGACACCCGCAACGAGGATGAATTCACCGGCACGGTGGTCCTCAGCTGGAAGCCCATCCCCGAGCTACTCACCTACGCAAGCTACTCGGTCGGCTACAAGGCGGGCGGGTTCAACCTGGACCGTTCGGCGCTGAACCCGGCGGCACCTGATCTGGCCCAGCTGCAATTCGCGGAAGAAACCGTCGACAGCTGGGAACTGGGTGCGAAGCTCGACCTGCCCGGCATGCAGATCAACGTGGCGGCCTTCCGGGCGGTGTTCGACCAGTTCCAGCTGAACACCTTCAACGGCACGAACTTCATCGTGGAGAATATCCAGTCCTGCTCGGACGACCTGAACGGCGGGGATCGGGATTTTGCTGGTCTGCCTGTTTCGGCGAACCCGGTCGTTCCGCAGCTTCCAAACACGGTTGGCAGGTCTGCGGCGCAGGCGGCTGCGACCGGGCAGTGCCCGGGTAACGTGCGCGGTGGCGTGACCTCGACCGGTCTTGAAGTGGAGACGCTGTTCTTCCCGGTCGATGACCTGACGGTCAGCCTGGGCCTGACCTATGTGGAGACGCGGTATCGGAACAATCTGGTGGGGATCGGCGGCCGGCCCTTCCCGACGCCGCTTTTCAACCTGCCGGGTAGGCCGCTGTCGAACGCGCCGGATCTCGCCCACACCGGCGCCGTCACCTGGACCCCAGCGGTCAACGAGAGCATGCGCGCCCTCTTCTACGTCGACTGGCGCCTCCAGTCCGACAACAACACGGGGTCGGACCTGTTCCCCGAGAAGCGCCAGGAGCCTGTGATGCAGGTGAACGCGCGCCTCGGCCTGAACGGCAACGACAGCCGCTGGGCGGTCGAGGTCTGGGCCCAGAAC
>JBKDAC010000247.1:0-8605 GCA_046316515.1 Sandaracinobacter sp.
ATCCTGGAAGAAACCCGCGCGGAGGCCCGCACCGGCCTGATCCAGAGCCTGGCCGAGGGCCAGGTGATCGACGGCGTGGTCAAGAACATCACCGACTATGGCGCCTTCGTGGACCTGGGCGGGATCGACGGCCTGCTGCACGTGACCGACATGAGCTACAAGCGCGTCGGCCACCCGAACGAGGTGATCGCCATCGGTGACACGGTGAAGGTGCAGATCATCCGCATCAACCGCGACACCCAGCGCATCAGCCTGGGCATGAAGCAGCTGGAGAGCGACCCCTGGGAGGGCGCCGAAGCCAAGTATCCGGTGGGCGCGAAGCTGAAGGGCCGCGTCACCAACATCACCGAATATGGCGCCTTCATCGAGCTGGAGCCGGGCATCGAAGGCCTCGTCCACGTGTCGGAAATGAGCTGGGTGAAGAAGAACGTCCACCCCGGCAAGATCGTTTCCACCAGCCAGGAAGTCGACGTGCTGGTTCTGGAAGTGGATGGCGAAAAGCGCCGCATTTCGCTTGGCCTGAAGCAGGCCCAGCGCAACCCGTGGGAAGTGTTCGCCGAAGAGCATCCCGTGGGCTCGATCGTGGAAGGCGAAGTCAAGAACTCGACCGAGTTCGGCCTGTTTATCGGCCTGCCAGGCGAAGTGGACGGCATGGTGCACATGTCGGACATCGCCTGGGGCGTTTCGGGTGAATCGGCGCTCGCCCTGCATCACAAGGGCGAGATGGTGAAGGCCCAGGTGCTGGAAGTCGATGTCGAGCGCGAGCGCATCTCGCTGGGCATCAAGCAGGTGTCGGGCGAAGGTGCCTCCACGGACGTGGGCGCCCGTGCGGCCACCTCGGTCGACGGCCTTGCCAAGAACCAGATCGTCACCTGCATCGTGCGCGAAGCGCGCGACGGCGGCATCGAGGTGCAGATCGGCGAAGACGGCCCGAGCGCCTTCATCAAGCGTTCCGACCTGTCGCGCGACCGCGACGAGCAGCGCCCCGAGCGCTTTCAGGTTGGCCAGAAGGTCGATGCGATGGTCATCGGCTTCGAGCGCGGCAAGAAGCCGATGCTGTCGATCAAGGCGATGCAGATTGCAGAAGAGAAGCAGCAGGTAGCCCAATATGGGTCGTCCGACTCGGGCGCGTCGCTGGGCGACATCCTGGGTGCCGCGCTGAACAAGGCGAAGCAGGAGGGCTGATTGCCCGGCCGAAATCAGCCTTAACGGCCTGAATTGGGGCGGCACCGCAGAGCGCCGCCCTTTTTCTTTGCAGTTGAAGGGCTTGACCGACTCATAATTCGGCTTTCATATTCCCGTTATCGCAGGGGTGACAGACATGATCCGTTCCGAACTCATCCAGAAGATTGCCGATGCCAACCCGCACCTGGGCCAACGGGAAGCGGAGCGCGTGGTGTCGACCATTCTGGTCTCGATCACCGACCGGCTGGCGCAGGGCGGCCGGGTCGAGCTCCGCGGCTTCGGTGCCTTTTCCACCCGCGCGCGCAATGCCCGCACGGGGCGCAATCCGCGCACCGGGGAATCAGTGGATGTGGACGCCAAGCGTGTGCCGCACTTCAAGCCCGGCAAGGAACTGCGCGAACGCCTGAACATGGGCTGAGACCGTTTGCAAATCCGTCAAGCCGCAGGTGAATTTTCAAATAGTCTCATGTGAGCGAAAGGGCTTTTGCGCCTGACCGAAGGCTGCATGCGGATGTGGCGAAACTGGTAGACGCGCGGGACTTAAAATCCCTTGTCCTTCGGGGCGTGCGGGTTCGAGTCCCGCCATCCGCACCAATCCAGATGCCTTTGGCATCTGGATTGGTGGTCTTGTTTGCGGGCGCATCCGCGCCCTTCTCCTCCGCTTCGCTTCGGGCGCGCAGTCGCGCTTGCGGCTGCCCGGGGCAGTCGTTTTGGGTTCGGTCCCTGCTGGCGCCGGGCGTCCGCCCGGCTTGCTGTTTGCAGCGGTAGCGGAACCTACGGCCACTTGGGCCGTTCCCTCCTGACCAATGTTCCGCTAGCAAAGCGCGTTATGGACTTCTCCTTCCTTTCCGAACCCGGCGCGCTGGCGGCGCTGGGCAAAGTCATCATGATCGACCTGGTGCTGGCCGGAGACAATGCGATCGTCATCGGCGCGCTTGCAGCTGGACTGCCACCCGCCGACCGCAAGAAGGTGATTGCGCTGGGGATGGTGGCCGCGCTGGTGATGCGCATCGCCTTTGCCCTGGTCGTCACCCAGCTGCTCGACATCGTCGGCATTCGCCTGGCCGGTGGATTGCTGCTGCTGTGGGTGTGCTGGAAGATGTATCGCGAGCTGAAGCCCGACACCAAGGTGATGCTGGATGACGGCACGATTGCGCATGATGCGCCGAAGGCCGCCAAGACCTTCTGGGGCGCCGCTTGGGCGGTTGCCGTCGCCGACCTCTCGATGAGCCTGGACAATGTGCTGGCGGTTGCCGGCGCATCGAAGGACCACACCGAGATCATGGTGTTCGGCCTGGTCCTGTCGGTTGCGCTGATGGGGATTGCTGCCAACTATATCGCGCGGCTGATCGAGCGCTATCACTGGATCGGCTGGATCGGCCTTGCGCTGATCTTCTATGTGGCGATGGACATGATCATCGGCGGCGGCCGCGACGTGGCGCCGCTGGTGCTGCCCTTCATCGGACCGGTCTCGAATTGAACATCAGGCGGCGCTGACCGCCGCGATGAAGGCCGCCAGCTTTGCCGGATCGAGCTTTCCATCCGTACGGACGCCCGAGCAGAGGTCGAGCCCGTAGGGGCGAACCTTGTGGATCGCCTCTGCCGCATTGCCGGCGTGGAGGCCGCCGGCGAGGAGCACCGGGCGCGGGCTCCGGCGAACGAACTCGGCACTGAAGACCCAGTCATGCGCGCGGCCTGTGCCGCCGAGCTCGGAAGCCGACGGACGCCCGCTGTCGAGAAGGAAGGCCGCAGTGGTCGCCGCATAGGGGGCGATGAGGTCGAGCGCGCCGGCGTCCTCGACATGGATTACCTGAACAATGCGCAGCGTCGGCGCCCGCGCGCGCAGCCGCTTGTGTTCGGCGGGATCGATATGGCGCACCAGCTGGACGATATGGATGCCCAGCCGCGCTGCCTGCAGGGCGATCGCAAGTGCAGCCTCCTAGGCCGAGGCGATGCAGCAGACCTTGATGCGGGTGCGCACCCGGTCAGGGGATGAGGAGCGAGGAGCCGACGGTCTGCCGGGCTTCGAGCGCGTGGTGGCAGCGGACGGCGTCGACCAGAGGGAAGGTCTGGCCGATGTGGGCTTTCAGTACGCCTGCCTTGATCTTCGCGAAAACGGCGGCTGTGCCGGCGGCGAAATCCTGGGGCGTGGCATAGTAGTCGAACAGTGTCGGCCGGGTTGTAAACAGAGAGCCCTTGCGCGCCAGGACGGCGAAATCGACCTGGCCGACCACGCCCGAGGCGTTGCCGTAGCTGATCATAAGGCCGCGGCGACGAAGGCTGTCGAGCGAGGGCTCGAAGCTGGTTTTGCCGACACCGTCGATGACGACCGAAACGCCCTCCCCTGCTGTCAGTTCGCGGACCCTTGCAGGAACGTCCGCGTAGGTAAGGACATGGTCTGCACCGGCGGCTTCGGCGATGCCGCGCTTTTCGGGCGAGCCGACGGTGCCGATAACGGTGGCGCCGACCGACTTCAGCCACTGGCAGAGCAGCACGCCGACCCCGCCGGCGGCCGCCTGCACCAGCACGGTGTCACCCGCCTTCACGCGGGCGCAGCGTTCGACCAGGCTCTCGACGGTGCAGGCCTTCAGCCACAGGGCGGCGGCCTGTTCGTCGGACACGCCGTCGGGCAGCCGCACGGCCCAGCGCGCATCGAGAAGACGGTGGGTGGCATAAGCGCCGGGCGCATTGGTGAAATAGACGATGCGGTCGCCCGCCTTCACATGGGTGACGCCTTCGCCTGCGGCCTCGACGAGGCCGGCCGCCTCCACGCCCAGGCCCGACGGCAGCGCCATCGGATAGAGGCCCGAGCGCTGGTAGGTGTCGATGAAGTTCACGCCGATGGCGGTGTGGCGGATGCGGACCTTGCCGAGCGCGGGATCGCCGACCTCGGCTGGCACCAGCTGCATCGCCTCGGGCCCACCGGTCTTTTCGATGCGGATCGCCTTCATGCTCTTTCCTTTCAGCTCCTCAAACGCCGGCCGCCGTGAATCCGCCCGGCTTGGCTTCTTTCGCTTCGCTACGGGCGCGCGGTCGCGCTTGCGGCCGCTTCGCGCCCGATCCCTGTCAGGCAGATGGTGCCGTCGCGGTCGGCCTTCTTGAGCGCCCGCCAGGCCTCCACCGGCTGGTCAGAGGCGATCAACGTGACGCCGCGCGCGGCAAGTTCGGCATATTCCGACCCATCGCCGTCAGCGAGATAGCGGTCGTCCAGGCGCTGGCCAGGCCGGCCCAACGTGCCGGTGATCGCCTCCACGCCCACGGCATCCATCCGGGCGATGAGGGCGGGGTCGGGTTCCCGCGTGCCGGTGAACATCAGCATACTGGGCGTCGCCTCGCGCAGGAGGGCCGCGGTTTCGGCGGGGGTGCGGCCGCTTGCCGACACCATCATTTCGGGCGCCAGCCGCATGGCCGCGCGGGCGTCGGCCAGGCTGTAGGCGATCAGGATCACCTGGGGCTCCATCCGCGCCTTGCGTACATGCCCAACCACCTGGGCGAGCGGCACGCCCGGCTTGATATCCAGCTGCAGGACTGCGCCGCGCCGCTTGCCCCACACCAGCGCCTCGTCCAGCGTCGGGATCCGCTCCGCTGTCGGGTTGCCCTCGCCGTCCTTCAGCTGGAGCTGGCGCAGTTCGCGATAGCTTCCGGCTGCAAGCGGGCCCGTGCCGCTGGTGGTGCGGTCCAGCGTCTGGTCGTGCATCAGCATCAGCACGCCGTCGGACGTGCGCGCGATGTCGATCTCGATGAAGATGGGGCCGCGTTCCACCGTGTTGCCAAAGCTTTCGAGGCTGTTCTCGGCCGCGCGCGGGTCCTTCTGGCCGCGGTGGGCCGACACCAGGGCCAGGCGCCGTTCGCGCAGGCAATCGAACGTGTCGGCCATCGGGCGCATCACCGGGGCCGGCGCATGCGTGGTCTGCACGGATCCGACGGTGCAGCCGGACAGGAGAAGCGCCGTGGCGATCAGCGGGGGGAAACGGGGCATTGCCATTCCCTAGACCCAGAGTGGCCCGGCGGCCAAGTGCAATGCTTTCAGCCATTTTGCGGAGGCTGGCTCCGCATGGCTGCCGGGGCTAATGTGGCCCCCAAGGACAGGAAACCGCGGTTGGGAGGATCAGATGGACGCGTTCGACTTCGTGATCGTGGGTGCAGGCTCGGCCGGCTGCGCGCTGGCCGGGCGGCTTTCGGAAGATCCAGGGACAAAGGTGGCGCTGCTGGAGGCAGGCGGCAACGACAAGTCCATGCTGATCAACATGCCGGCCGGCATTGCGCAGATCCTGCCGCCTGAGAATGCGAACGAGTTCAACTGGGGCTTCTGGACCGAGCCGCAGGCGCATCTGAATGGGCGCAAGCTCTATTGGCCGCGGGGGAAGGCGCTGGGCGGGTCGTCCAGCATCAACGGGATGGTCTATATCCGCGGCCATTCGAGCGACTATGACCGCTGGGCGCAGCTAGGGTGCACTGGCTGGGGCTGGGCGGACGTGCTGCCCTTTTTCCGGAAGTCCGAGGATTCGGACCGGGGGGCAAGCGAGTGGCATGGCGCGGGCGGACCGCTGGCGACCACGCGGCGGATGCTGCCGCACGAGCTGAACAACGCCTTCATCGATGCAGCGGGCGAGGCGGGCTGGCCCTCGACGGACGATTTCAACGGGCCGCAGTTCGAGGGCGCGGGGAGCTATGATTCGACGATCCGCGACGGGCAGCGCTGGTCTGCCGCGCGGGCCTATCTGACGCCCGAGGTGCGGCGGCGGCCGAACCTGAAGATCATCACAGGGGCGCTGGCCGAGAAAGTGCTGATCGAGGGAAAGCGCGCGGTCGGCGTTGCCTATTCGGGCGGACAGAGCGTGCGCGGGCGGCGGGTGATCCTGTCGGGCGGGGCGATCAACTCCCCACAGCTGCTGATGCTGTCGGGCGTGGGCCCGGCCGCGAACCTGAAGGGCGTGGGCGTGGAGCTGGTCGCCGACCGGGCCCAGGTGGGGCAGAATCTGCAGGACCATCTGGACGTCATCATCCAGTGGAAGTGCAGCCAGCCGATCACGCTGAACGGCAATTCGAGCCCCTTCGTGAAGGTGGCCGCCGCGCTGAACTGGATCTTCCGCAAGCAGGGCAACGCGAGCTACATGCCGACGGCGGCTGGGGCATTTGTCTCCACGCGCGAGGGGCTGGCGGCGCCCGACATCCAGATGCACTTCATGCCGGTAAAGGGAAATGCGCACGGCGTGGGCGGCGTGAATGCCGAGCATGGATACCAGGTGCATGTGTGCCAGGTGCGGCCCGAAAGCCGGGGCGCAATCTGGCTGAAGAGCAAGGACCCGGCGGCGCATCCGGCGATCGACCCCAACTACCTGTCGGCGGCCGAGGATGTGGACACGCTGCTGAAGGGCGTGGAAATCGCCCGCGCGATCGGGCGGCAGCCGGCTCTGGCGGGATACAATGCGGGCGAGGTGTGGCCCGGCGACGGCGTGCAAGGCGATGCCGTGCTGGAGAAGCTGAAGGGCTGGGCAGAGACCATCTATCACCCGGTGGGCACCTGCCGGATGGGGCCTGACGCCGAGGCGGTGACGGACATCGGCCTGCATGTGAACGGGGTGGAGGGGCTGATGGTGGTGGACGCCAGCGTGATGCCGTTCCTGGTGAGCGGCAACACCAATGCGCCGACCATCATGATCGCCGAGAAGATCGCAGCGGCTATCCGAGCCGAACAGAAGCAGGGCGTGGCGAGAGCGGCATGAGCAGCACAGCGTTCGAGATCCCGGTCAACCCGCCGGAAGTGGCCTGGATCCGCCGCCGGGTGGAGGAGTTCCGCTTCTTCGAGGAGCCAGAGGGTCACAAGTGGGAGCATGGCGCCAACCGGGCCTATATGGGGCGGCTGCGCGAGCGCTGGCTGACGGGATATGACTGGGAGGCGACCGTTGCGCGGTTGAACGCATTCCCGAACGTCAGGGTAGAGGTGGAGCCGGGTTTTCACCTGCATTGCATCCATCGCCGGTCCAGCCGGGCGGATGCACGGCCGCTGCTGGTCGCGCATGGCTGGCCGGGCAGCATCCTGGAGTTCGAGGCGATCATCGCGCGGCTGGCGGAGCCCGCGGATTCGGCAGCGCCGGCCTTCCATGTGGTTGCGCCCTCGCTGCCGGGCTATGCTTGGTCAGACCGGCCGAAGGCGCCGATCGGGCCGCGGGCGGTGGCGGCGCTCTATGACCGGCTGATGGGGGTGCTGGGCTATGCCGGCTATCTCTATCAGGGCGGCGACTGGGGCTGCGTGATCGGCGGCTGGATCGGGCTGGACAGCCAGAAGGTGCAGGCGATCCACCTGAACGGCTATGGGCTGCGCTCGGCCGACATGTCGGCGACGACGCCCGAGGAGAAGCACTGGCTGGACTGGGCGCAGATGATCCGGGCGACCGAGACCGGTTACCTGATGCTGCAGGCGACCAAGCCGCAGAGCCTGGGCTTTGCGATGATGGACAGCCCCATGGGGGTCGCCGCATGGCTGGCGGAGAAATACTGCGGCTGGTCGGACCTTAGTTCGGGGTTGGTGGACCCGCCCTTCCCGCTCGACACGCTGCTCGACACCATTATGATCTATCTGACGACGCGGAGCTTCCTGTCGGCGACCTGGATCTATCGGGGCATGTTCCTGGAGGGCGGCTTTTCCATTCCCGAGGGCCGGCGGATCGAGGTGCCGACCGGGGTGGCGGCCTTCCCGCACGATCTGCTGGCCTTCCCACCCCGCTCCATGGTGGAGCGGGGATACAATGTGGTCCACTGGACCGACATGCCTCGCGGCGGCCATTTCGCGGGGCTGGAAGAGCCTGAGCTGCTGCTGGCCGACATCCGGAGGTTTGCTTCGGCACTTTGACCGCTTGGCATCAGGCGGAGCGCTGCTAAGGGCTGCCGCGATGTCGACCCACTCCGAGATTGCAGCGCCTTCGCGGCTGCCCCTGGCCGCTCTGATCATCGGGTCTTCGCTGCTTGCCTTCGGGCCGATGCTGGTCCGATTGTCGGATGTGGGGCCGATCGCGTCGGCCTTCTGGCGAATGGCGCTTGCCGCGCCCGTGCTGGTGATCGTTGCCATGTGGGTGCGGCGCGACGGCGGGGGCGTGCCGCTGAAGAGGCTTCCGTGGGGGTTTGCGGCGCTGGCGGGCTTCTTCTTTGCGGCCGATCTTGCCGCATGGCACATGGGGATCGTGCGCACCACCACGGCAAACGCCACGCTGTTCGCCAACACGACGGCCTTCATGCTGGCGGGCTGGGCGATCCTGGTGAAGCGTCAGAACCCCGGGGGCGCCACGCTGCGCGCGCTGGCGCTGGCGGGCACGGGGAGCCTGCTGCGGTTCGGAAGCAGGGCGCAGGTGAGCCCGGAACCTCTGGCGGGTGACCTGCTGAGCCTGACAGCGGCCGCGCTCTATACCGGTGACCTGCTGAC
>JBKDAC010000248.1:0-3026 GCA_046316515.1 Sandaracinobacter sp.
GGGCAAAGCCTTGCGATATGCCGCCCACCATGAACGTCAGCGTGCCGGCATTGGCAGCCGCAATCCCGCCCGAGACGGGGGCGTCGACTGCGACCAGCCCCTTTTCGGTGGCTTCGGCCGCCAACGTCTTGGCCGTGGCGACGTCGATGGTGGAGCAATCGATCAGCAGGGTGCCGAGGGCCGAATGGCCATAGACGATGTCGCGGTAGACGCCGGCCACATGGCTGCCGGCCGGCAGCATGGTGACGACCGTGTCGGCGCCATAGACGGCTTCGGCGGCGGAGTTTTCCGGCGTGCAGCCGGCGGCCTTTGCCTTTGCGAGCGCGTCGGCCGACAGGTCGAACGCGCGGACGTCATGCCCCTTGGCGGCGAGGTTGGCGGCCATGCCGCCGCCCATGTTGCCGAGCCCGATGAATGCGATGCGTGCCATATGCCTACCCCATCGTCGGGATGACGAAGGCATTCCCGCCATCGGCGGAGCCATCGGGCCAGCGCTGGGTGATGGTCTTCACCTTGGTCCAGAAGCGGATGCCTTCGGGGCCGTGCTGGTTGTGGTCGCCGAACGCGCTGCGCTTCCAGCCGCCGAAGGTGTGATAGGCAACGGGCACGGGGATCGGCACGTTGATGCCGACCATCCCGACATTCACGCGCGCCGCGAACTCGCGCGCGGCGTGGCCGTTGCGGGTGAACAGCGCGACGCCATTGCCATATTGGTGCTGGCTGGGCAGCGCGAGCGCTTCCTCGAAGCTGTCGGCGCGCATGATCTGGAGGACCGGGCCGAAAATCTCTTCCTTGTAGCTTTCCATGTGCGGCTTCACATGGTCGAACAGGCTGGGGCCGATGAAGAAGCCCTCTTCATGGCCCTGCAGCTTGAAGCCACGGCCATCGACCACCAGCTCGGCGCCTTCATCGACGCCCTTTTGGATCCAGCCCTCTACGCGTGCCTTGTGGGCGGCGTTGACGACCGGGCCATAATCGGCGTCGGGATCGGTCGAGACGCCGATGCGCAGCTTGGCCATGGCGGTCAGCATCTTCTCGCGGAGTGCGACTGCGGTCTTTTCGCCCACGGGCACCACCACCGGCAGCGCCATGCAGCGTTCTCCCGCCGAGCCGAAGGCGGCGCCGGCGAGGTCCGACACCACCTGGTCGAGATCGGCGTCGGGCAGCACGATCCCGTGGTTCTTGGCGCCGCCCATCGCCTGCACGCGCTTGGCGTTGGCCGTGCCGCGGCTGTAGATATAGTGCGCGATGTCGGAACTGCCGACGAAGCTGATGGCGGCGATGTCGGGATGATCCAGGATCGCGTCCACCATCTCCTTGTCGCCCTGGACCACCTGCAGGATGCCCTCGGGCGCGCCGGCCTCCAGCATCAGTTCAGCAAGCCGCACCGGCACGCTGGGATCGCGTTCTGAGGGCTTCAGGATGAAGGCGTTGCCGCAGGCGATGGCGACGCCGAACATCCACATCGGGATCATGGCGGGGAAGTTGAACGGGGTTATGCCGGCGCCAATGCCCAGCGGCAGACGCATCGAATAGACGTCGATCCCGGGGCCTGCGCCCTGGGTATATTCGCCCTTCAGGGCGTGCGGGATGCCGCAGGCGAACTCGATCACCTCGAGACCGCGCTGGATGTCGCCCTTCGCGTCAGCGACCACCTTGCCATGTTCGGCGCTGAGCAGGCGCGCGAGTTCGTCGATTTTCTTTTCCACCAGTGCCTTGAAGGCGAACATCACCCGCGCGCGGCGCTGTGGGTTGGTCGCCGCCCAGCCGGGCTGGGCCTTGCGGGCAGCCGCCACAGCCGCCTCGAGCACGGCCGCATCGCCCAAAGGAACACGGGCCTGCACCGCGCCGCTGTTCGGATCGAAGACGTCTCCGAAACGGGTGGCCTGCGCCGGCGCAGCGCCGGCGAGGAAATGGTCGATCTGGCGCAAAGCCATCTGGGTCAGTCTCCGAATTGGGGCTCTTGGCAGCTTCCTTGGACGCGCGCGAACGTGCGTGCAACCAACGCCTTTGGCAGCCCCGGGCCGGTTGTGCCGTTGCGGCAGCAGCGGGCGGAAGCGCACCGCCGGGTGGGGACAGGAAGTGGGTACGGGCTCTGCCACGGCCCAGACCATGAGGCCGGTTCCCATGCCGGCGGCGAACAGCATGGAGATCCAGCTTGCCGTGGAAAAATCCGGCTTTGTGCCCGGTTCGCCCAGCACGGCATTGCGGTGGCGACCGACCATCAGCCAGACGACGAACATGAGCGCAGCGGTCGACAGCAGGAGGACGAGCCAGCCGAGGTGGGAGAGGAGCGCGCCGATGGCAGCAAGGGGACGGCCGGCAGCGAGACTGCGAGCACGGTACGGGACTGGGAGCTCGCCATCACGCCCTTTCCTAGACGCAAGGCCGGTCGAGGGGCTAGACCGGCCGCATGCTGCGGCTTTCGGAGTTCCTGCCCTATCGGCTGTCGATCACCTCGAACGCGGTGTCGGACCGGGTGGCGGGGGTGTACCAGGCGCGCTTCGGGTTGAAGGTGCCGGAATGGCGGGTGCTGGCCGTGGTGGCCGAACAGGATACGGCCACGCAGGCGGCGCTGGTGGCCGCGACCCAGATGGACAAGATGACGGTGTCGCGCGCGGCAACCGCGCTGGTGGCCCGTGGCCTGCTGGCCCGGGCTGCGGCCGAGGACCGACGCACGCTGGAATTGCGGCTGACGGCCGCCGGCGAGGCGCTGCACGCGGAGATTGCACCTATGGCCCTGTCAATCGAGCAGGCCCTGCTGACCGACTTCACCCCTGCCGAGCGTGACCAGCTGATGCAGCTTCTGGCGCGGCTGGAGGGTTGCGCCAAATCGTAACATCAGTTACGTTAGCGGCTTCCACGGGACTGGGGAGCTGATGATGGCGACAGCGGCTGCGACGATCGACTCGTCCGAGAATTTCATGGGCCTTGACGGTTTCGAGTTCGTTGAGTTTACCGGGCCCGACCCTGAAGCGCTGGCGACCTTCTTCATCCAGCTGGGCTTCACCCATGTGGCGACCCAT
>JBKDAC010000249.1:0-8286 GCA_046316515.1 Sandaracinobacter sp.
CGCTGTACCTGCGCGCAGACCGGCCCGAGACGGCCCTTGCCGCCATCCGGGAAACGGCGCGAACCCCCTATCCTGAACCGATGGTTGCCGAGCGCGAACAGCTGCGCGCGGTGGCGCTGGCCCAGCTCGGCCGGAAGGCCGAGGCGCTGGCAATCCTTGCGGCCGTGCCCGGGTCGGAGCCGCTGCGCTGGGAAATCCTGTGGCACGCCGAGGACTGGGCCGCCCTGGCCACCGAAACGACGGCCGAGGCCCAGCGCCGTCTTCCGCTGACACCGGGACGGACGACCCTGCTGCTGCGCCGGGCGATCGCGCTTGCGACCCTGGGCAAGGAGGCAGAGCTCAAGGCCCTGCGCGCAGCCCAGGCGCCCCTGTTCGCGTCGAGCCCCTCCGGCCCGGTGTTCCTGTCGCTGACCGCGCCCGGCCCGGCGGATCGCTTCCGGCTGGAAAAGGCGATGCAGAGTCTTCCCGCCGAAAGCCCGGCGGGACGCCTTGCCGACCTGCTGCCGCCGACGCTGAAGGCAGCACCGGCCGGGCGGGCGCCGCAGACTGCGCAGCAGGCAGCGGCGCAGGGCGCTTAGGGCGCGCCCCGGTCAGGACGCAATCAATCGAGGTAGTTCAGCAGGCTCAACCGGCTCAGCCGCGCGAGCACGCCATAGCTTGCCTCGAGCACGGACTGCTGCTGCGTGATCTCGACGGCCAGCTGACCGAGGTCGGCGTCTTCTGCCGTCCCGACCAGCTCTTCCAGCACGGTCTTGCGCTCCAGCGCCTGCGACTCGAACTGCTCCAGCTGTGTCTGGCGCCGGCCGTTTGCCGAGGATTGCTCCCGCAGCGCCTGAAGCCCGGTCTGGAACTGGCCCACCGCCTCGATGAGCGCCGTCATCTGCGCATCCGTCGGCCGGTCTCTGAACGGACCTGCCTCTGCCAGCGCCTGGAAGGCCCGCGCCAGCCCGAGGCCGACATCCGTGGCGATGACCCCATGCTCCAGATCGACCCCCTCGGCTACCCGTGATGTTTCGCGCACCTCGCCGTTGCGGAACAGTGTCGCCACGTCGACCCCGTTCAGATCCGACAGCTTGGCCGCCTGAAAGGGCGCGCCCTTGCCGCCGCCCGCAAACAGATAGCCTTTCTCGCCACTGGCGTTAACGGCGGCGCGGAACTGCCCGAACGCCAGCCGGATCGCTTCCTGCAGGCCCTGGGACTCTCCGGTGCCGACGGTCCGCACCAGGGCGTTGCGCAGATCCGTACCCACACTGTCGATCGATTCCAGGTGCGAATTTACCAGCGACAATTGTGTCTGCAGGCGTTGCGAGACCCCCGCATAGCCTTCCTGCGCCGCGATCACGCTGCGGCCGCTCAGGCTGATGGCCGCAGCTGTGCCCAACCCGGCATAATCCTCGGACTTGCGCCCGGTCGCCAGGCGGGTCTGCGCCGCGGCAAGCCGTTCCTGCGCGCGCGCAACCGCGTCGGACTGCAGCATCTGAAGCGGAATGGTTGCAATGCGCGCCATGCGGGCCTCCCCTAGCGGACCATGTTCAGCAGGACGTCGTACATGTCCTGCGCGATCGTCATCACGCGCGCGGCAGCGGCATAGCTGTTCTGCAGGATCACCATCTGTGACAGCTCCTCGTCGACATTGACCCCGGACACGGAATCCCGCCGGCTGGTCGCGTCCTTCAGCATGGCGGAAAGGTCATCACTCTCGGACAGTGTGCGAGTGGCCGCAGTCGCGACATCCATGACAAAGCCGGTGGTGACGCCAGCCAGGGCCAGGATTCCGGTGCCTGCCGTCGGCAGGTTGCCGGTCAGCCGGTCGACCATCGCGGTCGCCATCATGCCGTCCTGCGCCACGATCCGGCCGGCGCCCCCCTGCGCCACCAGATGCCCCAGCGGCAGGCCCGATCCGGTGAGACCCTGGCGAAGCGCGGCGGTCTGCAGAAGCATGGGCCCCGACAGCTGCAGCAGCGACGACAGCCCGACGCCGGTGCCGAACCGGTTCGTGGAATCCGTCGCAACTGCCAGTCTGGAGCCCTGGAAGGCGGCGGTCGGCGTGAAGGCAAGCGATCCCTCGGCATCGAACGCGAAGCGCCCATAGCGCCCAAGGTTCCCGCCGTTCATTTCCGTCAGAAGATCGCTGAACGCGGGGCCGCCGGACCCGGTGATCGTCTGCCGTGCGAGCAGGCGCCCATTGTCGTCGCGCAGCACAATCTCTGCCCGCTCTCCGGCGCCGAAGCCGTGGGGATCACCCGCTGCAAGGCCCATCGGCACCAGCGGCTCGGCCCCGCTGCGCAGCACATCGTTCAGCCCGAAAAAGTGCGAGAATCCGACACCCGATCGGGAATCGGGCAACCCGTCGAGGGGCCCGATCGCGATGCCCGTTCCGGCAACCGTCGCCGACAGGCGCAGCACGCCGGCGGTGAAACTGGCCGTCGCCGCCCCACCAAGGCCGGCATTGATGGCTGCCACCGCATCGTCGATCGTGGCCGCGGGCCCCAGCGCATCGAAATCCAGAATGAAGCTCTGCGTGGCCAAGCCGTCCACCTGCGCCACGGCCAGCCGGACGGAGCCGGTGAACCCGAGCCGGTCGGTGCCCACAAGGCCGGTGACACGGCCTTCCATCGAGGCCGGCGGGGGAAGTGTGGTGCCCGCCGCCGCCGCTGCATTCACCCGGCCTGCCAGCACCCGGAAGAGCCCGTCCAGCCGGTCCATCGCTGCCGGGATCGCGCCATCGCGCACCCCCATCAGCGCGCCGATGTGGCCGCCGGCCGCCGAGGCATCCAGCTCTTCGCCCGTTGCCGGACCCAGCGATCCGTCGTCGGCCAACAGATGAACCTGCAGCGCCTTGTGATCGGGCAGGAGCGCGCCCGACCCGGTTCCCGGCGCCGCGATCTGGCGCACCCGGTTATCCAGAAGCATCACGCCGGATGCAGTCTCGATGGTCACCCGAAGGTCAGGCATGTCGCGCGTCTCAACCCGCAGAAGGCCCGACAGCTCTTCGACTGCCACATTGCGCTGATCGATCAGGCCGGTCGTGTCGCGGCCGATATAGGACTGGCAGGCGATGGTGTCGTTCAGCATCGCCACCCGCTGCAGAAGATCATTGGCGCGGGTGATCGCATAGGAAATCTCGGTGTCGGCCTCGATCGCGAGCGAGCCCATGTCCGCCGACAGCTGGGCCATGGAGGATGTCGCGTCGCTGAGCGTGGAGATCAGCACCGCGCCCGAGGCTGCCTCTCCCTGTCCGGCCGTCAGGGTGATCGCCTGGCGGACGATGCTGTCCATCCGCCCGGAAACCCCGCCGGTTCCGCCGGGCGGGCCCAGCAGTGTCTGCAGGCGGTCGAGATAGCCCGCCCGCGTGGCAGCGTTGCTGGCGCCGGCAGACTGGCGGAACACGGCCTGTTCGAGGAAACGGTCGGCGATCCGCTGCGGCTCTTGCACCCAGACGCCGGCAACCCGGCCGCCCAGCACGAGCGGCGACTGGCCGGCCACCTGCCGCGCATAACCCGGCGAGCCGACATTCGCGATGTTGTTCGAGACCGTGCGAAGCCCGGATTCTGCGGCGCTGAGCCCGGAGGCCGCCACACCCAGTATGTCGAAAAGAGCCATCGCGCCCGGTCAGCCCCGAATCAGCGCTTCAGGTTGCCGATTTCCTGGAGCATGTCGTCCACCGTGGTGATGATCTTCGACGATGCGCTGTAGGCGCGCTGGAAGCGGATCATGTTGGTGAACTCCTGCGCCAGGTCGACGTTGGAGGCCTCGAGCGAGCCGGGCGAGATGACACCCGCGCCCAGCACGCCGGGCGGGTTGATGCCGACATTGCCCGATGCATCCGATTGCAGGAAGCCGTTGCCCGATATGCGTGTCAGCCCGTCGGGGTTCTGGAAGCTGGCCACCGGCAGCTTGAAGACCTGGCGCGATTGGCCATTGTCGAACACGGCGCTGACGACGCCGGCCGCCGAGACCGAGATGGAGGAGATGTTGCCCAGCATCCCGCCATCAACATTGAAGGCCGACAACGCCGAAGCGCTGCCGAACTGGGTGAGGCCATCGAGGCCGCCGTCGCTGCCCAGGCCCAGCTTCACCGGGACCGACCCGGCGCCGTTGGTCCAGCTGATGTTGAGGTCGCTGAACAGGGCCGGAGAGCTGCCGGCCTTGTCGAGCGAGCCGTCCGGATTGAAGGCGACCGTGCCGGCGGTCAGGATCCCGTCGACGGCCGTGACGTCGGTTGCCGAATTGGCGAACAGTTCGGCGGCCCAGGTGTTGGGGCCGGTCTTGACGAAGCCCAGCGTCAACTGGCGGGCGCCGCCCTGGGCATCATAGATTTCCACGTTGCGGGCAAAGGCCGGAGTCACCGTTCCGCGCGCCATGTCACCCGACGTATAGGCGCCGATCACGGACGCGGTGGACTGCAGGTTCGCCCGCACTTTCAGGCGCGTGGTCGGCAGCGCGGTGCCACTGAGTTCGCTGATCTTCACCGGCTCAAGCGAGCTGACGCCCTCGGTTTCGTTGTAGTTGCCGTCGCTGTCGAGCCGCCAGCCCTGGAGATAGAAGCCGCCGGTGTTGCGCAGATAGCCCGAGTTGTCGGGCCGGAAGCTTCCCGCGCGGGAAAAGGCGACCCCCGAATCGGATTCAGGGCCGGTGCGCACGACAAAGAAGCCGGCGCCGTCGATCGCCAGGTCGGTCTGGTTGTTCGACGCCTGCAGCAGGCCCTGTTGCGAGACCATCGCCTTCCCGATCGCCTCGACCCCGCCGGCAGAATAGTCCTTATTGGCGCGCCCTTCGGTCACCAGCGTGCTGAACTCGGTCTGGATGCGCTTGTATCCCACCGTGTTGATGTTGGTGATGTTGTCGGCAACGCCGGACATCGCGCTGGACTGGGCGTTCAGGCCGGCAACGCCTGCATAGAGTGCAGAATAGAGGCTCATCGACGACAGCTCCCGATCAGGTCAGTCTCAACTTCAGTCATGGGGCACACCCCGCTTGGGGTTGCCACGCCCTGCCTTTCTAGAAGCCCGGTGCGGGCGCCGATGGCCAAATGCCGAAATAATCCGACACGACCCCCTCCATCGCGCCCGGCGCCTCTAGATTTAGCCCGTATGGAACGGAGCACCCACCCATGAGCCTCAAGATCAGCCTGCGACCGGGCGAGATGGTCGCCGTCAACGGGGCGGTCCTCACGTCGATCGGCCGGGCGGAGATGCTTGTCGAAGGACAGGCGAACATCCTGCGCGGCCGCGACGTGATGTCCCCCGAAGAGGCGGTCACACCCGCCAGCCGGCTCTATTTCTCGTGCATGATGGCCTATATCGATCCGGGCCACCGCACGACCCACCAGGAGCATCTGGCCGGCTTCCTCGAAGACCTTATGGCGGCCCTCCAGGCCCCGGAAGCCAGGGTCGCCTGTGTGCGTATCGCCACCCACGCCGCGCGCGGAGACTATTACAAGGCACTCGGCGAGTGCCGGCGCCTGATCGCCTATGAACATCGGCTGCTGGAACCGCAGCAGCTGGACGCCTGACGATGGAGGACGAGGGCGGCCTCGTGCCGCCGGCGAACGGCCCCGCGAACCTGCAGATCGACTCTCCGCTGGTCCAGGCAGCCCGAATCCTTCGGGAAACCCCGGCGGAAATCCGCCTGGGCCGCGTCTCGGGCGTCCGGGGCCTCACTGTCGAGATCGAAGGCCTGGGAGCCCATGCCACGATCGGCGCCGAAGTCCGGCTTCTGGGCCCAGGCGGCCCGATCTCGGCCGAGGTTGCGGGAATCAGTGGCCCCGTCGCCCACTGCCTGACCTTCAATGATCCCGTCGGTATAGCCGCCGGCACGCCGGTCCGCCTCGGCCGCGCCTTCCAGGGCCTGCGCCCCAGCCACGCCTGGCTCGGCCGCGTCGTGGACGGTCTTGGCAGGCCGATCGACGGCAAGGGCCCCCTGCCCCAGGGCCCGCTGCTTCGGCCCGTCAAATGCGCCGCTCCGGCACCCACCTCCCGCACACGGGTCGGCGCCAACCTCGAAACCGGGGTCAACGCGCTCGACATCTTCGTGCCGTTGTGCCGCGGCCAGCGCATCGGCCTGTTCGCCGGCTCGGGCGTCGGAAAGTCCGTGCTGCTCTCCATGGTCGCCCGCTGGGCCGCCGCCGACATCAGCGTCATCGGCCTGATCGGCGAACGCGGCCGCGAAGTGCAGGAGTTCATCGAGGATGACCTGGGTCCCGAAGGCCTGGCCCGCAGCATCGTGGTCGTCGCCACCTCCGACGAAACGGCTCTGATGCGGCGGCAGGCGGCCCATACCACGCTGGCCATCGCCGAGTATTTCCGCGACCTGGGCGAAGATGTGCTCTGCCTGATGGACAGCGTCACCCGCTTTGCCATGGCCCAGCGCGAAATCGGTCTGTCGGCCGGCGAACCCGCCGCCACCAAGGGCTACACCCCATCCGTCTTTGCCGAGCTGCCGCGCCTGCTGGAGCGTGCCGGACCGGGCATCGCCGGCCAGGGCTCGATCACCGGCCTGTTCACCGTGCTGGTCGACGGCGACGACCACAACGAGCCCATCGCCGACGCCGTGCGCGGCATCCTCGACGGCCACGCCGTCATGTCTCGCAGCATTGCCGAACGCGGACGCTATCCCGCGATCGACGTGCTGAAATCAGTCTCCCGCACGCTCCCCGGTGCCCTTTCGCCCGAGCGGAACGCGCTGCGCCTCGCCGCGCGCAAGGCGCTGGGCACCTATCGCGACATGGAAGAGATCATCCGCCTGGGCGCCTATCGCCAGGGCTCCAGCGCCGAGGTCGACGAGGCGATCCGGCTTGCACCCGCCATGGAAGAGCTGCTGACCCAGGGCAAGTCCGACCGGTGCAGCCCTGACACGGCATTCGCCACCCTGTCGGCTCTCCTTGAGCCCGAGCTGGCAGCCGCGGCATGAAGAACGCCTACGACACCCTCATCCGGCTGGAGACCCGCGAGGTGGAGCGGCTCCGCATGGCGCTCGCAGCCGCTGCAGAGGCAGCCCGCATGCAGCAGGAGCAGGCGCTGGCGCTGACACAGCGGCAGCAGGCCGAAGCGCAGCTTGCCGCGACGGACCCCCTGGCCCCGAGCCACGCCTGGCTTGGCCTCGCACGCCGGCAGACGGCGGCGGGGCATGCGGCAGCAGCAGCGGCCGCTGTCCAGCTGGAGGCCGCGCGCGACGCCGCAGCCGAACGCCTCGCCCGCCTCCGCTCGATCGAGCGTCTTGCAGAGGACGCCCGCCGCGCCGCCCGCGCCGCCCGCGAGGCAGCCGCCCAGCGCGAGATCGAGGACATCCAGTCCGCCCGCAGGCGCCGACCATGATCGACAAGATCGACTTTGCCGGACTGGCACCCGCCAGGCGTGCCGATGCGCTGATGTCGGCCGCCCAGTCGGACCTTGCCCGCAGCCTGTGGCGCGCGGCGATGGGCGAGGCCGACGGGAGCATGCCGGCCAAGTCCGCAGCCCCGAAGGCGTCGCGGTTCGACAGCCTGGTGGCGCTGCTGCTGCCCGAGCCGCAAGCCAGCAGCCTGGCGGCAGCCCGGCAGGTCCCGGCACAGTCGATGGCCATTGACGGCGTGCGCCACGGGGAACTGCGGCTCGGTGTGAATGGAGGCCATGCGCCTGCCATCCAGTCTGCGGCGGCACGCACCGGTGTCCCCGCCTCGGCGCTGGCCGCCATCATCGACGCAGAGGCGGCGAAGTCGCCGGACGGCAGCTGGCGGCTGATGTCGCGCAATCCCCGTTCCAGCGCAGCCGGTCTCGGCCAGTTCCTCAGCAGCACCTGGATCTCGGAGGCCGAACGCGCCGGTACCTGGTTGAATGCCCGCGCCCGCGAGCAAGGCTGGATCGATTCCGGCGGCCGGGTCCTGCCCGGGGCGCGCTCGGCCATCCTGCAGCTCCGCTATGACGGCAAGGCCGCCATAGAGGCCACTGCCGACTATGCGTCCAACAGCCTGAAGGGTCTGCGCCGCGCCGGCGTGCAGGTGGGCGAGAGCGTGGAGGCGATCGCCCGCTCGGCCTATCTCGGCCATCATCTGGGGCTGGGGGATGCCACCCGCTTCCTGAAGTCCGGCCTCAGCGACACGCGCGCCCGCACCCTTCTCGCCGCCCAGGTGGGCGTGGCGGCGGCGGGCAGCCGCATCGCCCAGGCAGGGGATGCGATCGCCGCGCACCGGGACTGGCTTGGCAGATTCCTGGATCGCAAGATCCGCCCGGATCGCTTTGACTCTTAGGGCGGCAAGACCCACTTAAGGCTTAGGGAGGCCAGACACACTTACCGCTGAGGTCGGCA
>JBKDAC010000250.1:0-4294 GCA_046316515.1 Sandaracinobacter sp.
GGCTATGATGTCGTTATCATCGGCGGCGGCGGGCATGGTCTTGCGGCGGCGCATTATCTGGCGGCGAACCATGGGATCGCGAACGTTGCACTGATCGAGCGCGGCTGGTTGGGCGGCGGCAACACCGGACGCAACACCACCATTATCCGCTCCAACTATTTCTTCTCGCAGTCGGCGGCCTTCTATGATTTTTCGGTGCAGCTCTACGAGGGGCTGACCCGGGCGCTGGATTACAACATCATGTTCTCGCAGCGCGGCATGTGGATGCTGGCGCACGACCGGCATGGGCTGGAGATGCTGCGGCGCTCGGCCAATGCGATGCGGCTGAACGGGGTCGATGCCGAGCTGCATGACGAGGCGGGCGTGCGGGCCGCGATCCCGCAGCTGAACCCGAACCCGCGCTTTCCGATCCTGGGCGGCCTGAACCAGCCCCGGGGCGGGACGGCGCGGCATGATGCGGTGGCTTGGGCCTATGCGCGGGCGGCGTCGGCGGCTGGTGTGCACATCCTGCAGAATACCGAGGTCACCGGCTTCCGGATTGAGGGTGGGCGGGTGACGGCGGTCAAGACGAGCCGCGGCGAGATTGGCTGCGGCAAGGTGGGGGTGGCGGTTGCCGGCCACACGAGTGTGGTCGGCAAGCTGGCGGGCCTGCAGTTGCCGGTGCAGTCCTATGCCTTGCAGGCCTTTGTGTCGGAGCCGGTGAAGCCCTGCCTCGACACGGTTATCCTGTCGCCTGCGACGGGGGCCTATTTGTCCCAGTCAGACAAGGGGGAGCTGGTGATGGGGGCGGGGCTGGACCTGTTCCTGTCGTACGCGCAGCGCGGCAGCCTGCCCTGGATGGAGCAGACCGCGGCCGGCGTCATTGAGCTGTTCCCGCAGTTCTCGCGGCTTAGGTTCCTGCGCCAGTGGGCGGGCATCTGCGACGTGGTGCACGACAGCTCGCCGATCATCGACGAGAGCGAGGTTTCAGGCCTGCATTTCAACTGCGGCTGGGGCACCGGCGGGTTCAAGGCGATCCCGGCAGGGGGCTGGTGCCTGGCGCACCATCTGGCGACCGGCGAACCGCACGCGCTGGCGAGGGATTTCGGCTTTGCGCGCTTCCGCACCGGCGCGCTGATCGACGAGGCGGCAGGCGCCGGGATCGCGCACTGATGCTGAAGATCGACTGCCCATATTGCGGCGCCCGCGCCGAGACGGAGTTTCGCTGCGGCGGCGAGAGCCTGATCCAACGACCTCTGCTTGACTGCTCGGATGCTGAGTGGGCCGCATATCTGCACACCCGCCAGAACCCCAAGGGCCTGCATGTGGAACGCTGGCACCATGCGCACGGCTGCAGGATGTGGTTCAACGCGGCGCGCTCCACCGTCACCCATCGGATCCACGCGACCTGGGCGATGAGTGACCCCGTGCCGGAGCTGCCGGAATGAGCGGCTATCGACTGAACACGGGTGGGCTGATCGACCACAGCCGAAGGGTTCGCTTCAGCTGGGGCGGGCAGCCCTTTGAGGGGCATCCCGGCGACACGCTGGCCTCGGCTCTGCTGGCGAACGGCGTCTTACTCGTCGGGCGCAGCTTCAAATATCACCGGCCGCGCGGGATCCTGGGCGCGGGGCTGGAGGAGCCCAATGCCATCGTGCAGCTTGGGGACGGTGCAACGACCATTCCCAACCGCAAGGCGACCGAGGTGGAGCTGTTCGACGGGCTGTCGGCCAGCGCGGTCAACGCCTGGCCCTCGCCTGAGCTCGACCTGATGGCGGTGAACGGGCTGGTGAAGCGGTTCATCCCGGCGGCCTTTTACTACAAGACATTCACCTGGCCGCACTGGCGCTGGTTCGAGCCGGCGATCCGCCGGGCGGCGGGGCTGGGCCGCGCGCCGGAGGCAGCCGATCCCGACCGCTATGACCAGCGCCACGTCCATGTCGACCTGCTTGTGGTGGGGGGCGGGCTCGCCGGCCTGGCCGCCGCGCTGGCGGCAGGCAAGGCCGGGCGGCAGGTGCTGTTGGTGGAGGGCGACGCGCTGATGGGCGGCGCGATCTTCGGGCCGGATGCGGTGGCGCTCAGGGCAGAGGCGGAGCGGCTTGCAGCGGAGCTGAACGCGCTGCCCAACGTGACCTGCAAGACGCGCACGCTGGCGGTCGGCTATCACGACCACAACCTCGTCTCCCTCGTCGAGCGGCTGACCGACCATCTGCCCGAGGATGCGCGCCGCGGCCCGCGCCAGCGGCTGTGGAAGGTGCGGGCGCAGGAGGTGGTGCTGGCAACAGGCGTCATCGAGCGGCCGCTGGTGTTCGACGGGAACGACCTTCCGGGCGTGATGCTGGCATCTGCCGCCGGCCTCACTCTCGAACGCCACGCGGTCGCGCCGGGGCGGCGGGTGGTGCTGGCGACGAACAACGATCGCGCCTGGAGCGCGGCGCTGGCGCTGGCGGAAGCCGGCGTGGCGGTCGCGGCGATCCTCGATGCGCGCACGGCGGTGGAGCCGGCCCTGCTGGCCGCCGCACGAGCTGCGGGGATTGCGGTGGAGACAGGCACCAGCGTGGCCGCAGCGCTGGGCCGCCGCGCAGTGACCGGTGTGCGCACCACCCGGCTCGATGCGGGCGGCCATGCGATCGGCGAAGGGCGGCGCATTGCCTGCGATTGCCTGCTGGTCTCGGGCGGGTGGAACCCGGCCGTCCATCTGCACAGCCAGGCCGGCGGATCGCTTGGCTGGGATGACGGGCTGCAGGCCTTCGTGCCCGCCCATCAGCCGCAGCCCTGCCGCAGCGTCGGCGCGGCGGCAGGTGACCTTGATCTCTCGATCCGCCCGCTGTGGCAGGTGGCTCGCGAAGGGGCAGCGCCCTCGCCTTCGGCGTGGGTGGATTTCCAGAATGACGTCACCGCCGCCGACGTCGCGCTCGCCCACCGCGAGGCGTTCCGCTCGGTCGAGCATCTGAAGCGCTACACCACGCTCGGCATGGCGTCGGACCAGGGCAAGACCAGCAATGTGAACGGCCTTGCCATCATGGGCAGCCTGCAGGGGAAAGCCCCGGCAGAGGTGGGCACCACCCGATTCCGCCCGCCCTACGACCCCTCCACCATGGGCGCCTATGCCGGCCACCGGCGGGGCGACCTGCTGAAGCCGATCCGGCGCCTCCCGGCGCATGCAATTCACGCAGCGTTGGGCGCAACGTTCGAGGACTATGGGCCGTGGCGCCGCCCGGCCTTCTATCCCCGCCCCGGCGAGCGCGAGGCCGCAGCTGTTGCCCGCGAGGCGCGCGCCGTGCGTCAGTCCGCCGGTCTGTTCGATGCCTCGCCGCTGGGCAAGATCGAAGTGAAGGGGCCTGACGCCGCCACCCTCCTCGACCGCATCTATGTCGGCACAATGTTCACCCTGAAGCCGGGGCGCTGCCGCTATGGGCTGATGCTGAACGAGCATGGCATCGTCTTCGACGACGGCGTGGTCGCGCGCATCGCAGAGGATCATTTCCTGGTGGGCACCACCAGCGGCCATGCGTCGGCCGTGCAGGCCCTGTTTCAGGAATGGCTCCAGTGCGAGTGGACCGACCTTGCGGTCGCGACCGAAGAGGTGACGCAAGGTTGGGCCGTCATGAACGTCGCCGGCCCTAACGCGCGCACCATTCTGCTGGGCCTAGAGACGGACATCGACCTGTCGTCAGACGCCTTCCCGCACCTTGCCCACCGCGAAGGCCGGATCGAAGGCGTGCCCTGCCGCATCCAGCGCGTCAGCTTTTCGGGCGAGCTGAGCTTCGAGGTGGCGGTGCCGACGCGCTACGGCCCGGCCCTCCACGCCCGGCTGATGGCGGCAGGCGCACCGTTCGGCATCACGCCATTCGGCATCGAGGCGCTGATGGTGCTGCGCACAGAGAAGGGATTCCTGCACGTCGGCTCCGACACTGACGGCATGACGCTGCCGCAGGACATCGGATTTGGCGGGCCTGTCACCACCAAGAAGACGGACTTCGTCGGTCGGCGATCCTGCCTGAGGCTCGACGGCCAGCGCGCCGACCGGCGGCAGTTCGTGGGGCTGGAGAGCCTGGATGGCCGGCTGCTGCCCGTCGGCGGCCATGTGCTGAAGCCCGATGAAGCCGCGCCCGCCCGCTCGCAGGGCTGGGTCACCTCGTCCGTCCACTCGCCCGCGCTCGGCCGCCCGCACGCGCTGGGCATGATCGAGGCAGGCCGGGCCCGCATGGGCGAGGAGGTGCAGGTCTGGGACCTCGGCACCAGCCACCGCGCCCGCATCGTGGACCCGTGCGCGTTCGATCAGGCAGGAGAGCGGATGAATGGCTGAGCTTGC
>JBKDAC010000251.1:0-2449 GCA_046316515.1 Sandaracinobacter sp.
GACCGATTCCACCCTCGCAGCCAGCCACATGCGCGAGGCATACGAGTTGATCTGGTCACGAACCTTGTTCTCGAAAACGGAATAGTCGTGAATGATGTACCAGCTCGACATTTACTCTCCGATCCCCAGCAGCAATTTCACGAGGCGCCCCAGCACCTGATCGACCCCCAGGAAGAAGACCGCCAGGATGGTCATCATGATGAGGACGAGGATAGTGGTGCGCAGGACCTCGGGACGCGACGGCCACACGACCTTCGCGGTTTCCTGCCTTACCTGCCGGACGAATTCGCCCGGGCTCGTCTTCGCCATCATGGCACCTTTTCGAATCGGGAAAGGCAGCCAAGCCCTTGCCCCAACAACAACTCCCGGCGAGGCCCCCATTTCAAGGGCGCCAGCCGGGCCAGAAACACATTCCCGCCCTCCGGCCGACATGAGACCGGTCCCCTTGTTTTGCAACCTTTCGGTTGCGGGTGCCGGTTTCAAGCGTTGGCAGGAGTGGAGGGACTCGAACCCCCGGCCCTCGGTTTTGGAGACCGATGCTCTACCAACTGAGCTACACTCCTAGGAGCGCGGGAAGCGGGCCTATAAGGGACCCCGGCACCCTGCGCAAGAGGCCCGGGGCACGTCTCAGCCGTTCCCGTTTTCCGACAGGCTCAAGAGGTTGCCGAACGGATCCTCGAACCATGCGATCTTCGCGCCGCCTCCGGGCGCTGCCCATATGCCGCGCGCATCCTGCCCCATGCCGACATAGATTTTGAAGGCGATTCCCTTTTCTGTCAGCCGGTCGATGGTTGCCGCAATGTCGACCACGTCCCAGCCCAGCACGGGGTGCGGGCCGCCCCGGAACTCCGGCATTGGCGTTATCCTCAGCAAGACGGCCCCGAACGCGAAGAACATGCCGAAGCCGTCCCGTTCAAGGAGCTTCAGCCCCAGCCTGCCCTGGTAAAATGCGACCGCCGCATCGGCGTCCGGCACATAAAGAAACGCGACCGGCCGTCCATCGAATACCTGCTCCATGCCACCCTCCCCTTCGATCAGCGGGGCAGCATAACATGGGGCAGCACTGGCGTCAGGCGGCTGGAGCGGGTAGCGGGAATCGAACCCGCATATTCAGCTTGGAAGGCTGCTGCACTACCATTGTGCTATACCCGCCAACGCGCAGGAAGGGCGCATTAGCTGCTAATCGGGCGCCTGCGCAAGATGGCGGCCGTCGGCAAAGCCGACGAGTCCGCGAGCATATCGGAGAAAAAGGAAGAAGTTGCGCGGCAAAGCCGCGCCGTCGGACGGGCCGGACGGTCGGGCTTCGCCCTTCCCGCCACCCGCCGGCCGCATCGGTTTGGACTCGTGGATTTGCGCGTTCCGCGCAAACCGTCGGCCAAACCGATGGTGGAGGGGGTTGGATTTGAACCAACGTAGGGAAAACCCGGCAGATTTACAGTCTGCTGCCATTGACCGCTCGGCCACCCCTCCGGCACCCCGGCTTGGAGGGCGGGCAAATGGCGAATGGGGGCAGCCTTGTCAACAGCAGCAAAGCCCCGTCAGCCGAAGATCGCCACCGACTGACGCCCCCGCATCACAGGGCGACCGGCCTCGTCCCACATGCCCATGTCCTGCCCCGCATAGCCCTCGCCGACGCCGTCATCCTTCGAGTGCAGCAGCAGCCAGCCCGAGCCGTCGGCACGGGCAGGGCCGAACAGGTCGAAGCTCCAGGTCATGGTGCTGATCATTGCAGGCTGGCTGAAGCGCGTGAAACTCGCCGGCGGCAGGGCATCGCCCATCGCCACCAGCGCCACCTGCCCCGGCGTCACCGGTTCGGCATGCTTCACCCAGACCAGCAAGTCGCCGTGGTCCTCGCCGGTGAACGGCCGAAGATCGCCTGCCAGGCGCTGGTTCAGATGCTGCGCGAAGGGCGGCCCAATCCCCTGCTCCGACCACAGCGACGGGCAATCCTCCGGCTTGCGGAACACCGGCGGCGGCGGCGCCTCGCCGGCATACGCGCTCGGCCGTGATCCGCCAAAGGCATAGAGCGCCCTCAGCGCGACCGCGCCGCCAGAAATCAGGTCGCAGCTCATGAAGGTGACGGACTTGCCCTGCCGGATCACCCGCGGCTCCATTCGCACGGTACCAGCCGCCGGCCCGATATAGGCGATCTGCCCGGCCCTCAGCGGCGCCAGCCCCGGCAACGCCAGCTCGCAGGCCCTCAGCGCCAGCGCAGCCGAGAGCCCGCCATAGAGCGTGCGCCCCTGCAGCCAGTCGTCGGTCGGGCTCGCCACCCAGCCGTCCCCGTCCTGCACCACGCCCGCCATCACCGAATCGAAGCTCGTCATAAGCACACCTTTCCCGCCCGCCCCTCGCGTCCCCTTTCCCCAAGCGCCACCCGTCGCGAGTGGCAGGTCGCATGGGACGCAGACCGAACAAGCGCCACGGCACCGCCAACCGCCCGGACCCG
>JBKDAC010000252.1:0-26141 GCA_046316515.1 Sandaracinobacter sp.
AGGTACCTGAAACCTGCGCGTCTACCAATTCCGCCACCTGGGCAAGGGGGCTCCCCGGGGCTTGCCAATTGCGGCCCGAGAGGCGCGCTCGTTATGTGGGCCTCCCGCGATTGTCAACAGCCGCAATGCCCGGCTAAGGGCCCCGCTATGCAGATTGCCTCTTCTCCCCGGCTCGCGGCCCTGATCGGTGGCGCCGGATTCGTCGGAACCGCCCTCACCGAAGCCCTTGTCCGTGCCGGCTGGCGCGTGCGCATCGTCGGGCGCAACCCGATCGCCGCCCGCCACCTCATGCCGCTGGGAGACCTCGGCCAGATTGCCGCCGTGCGCGCCGATCTGCGCGTGCCCGCCAGCCTGCAGCCCGCGCTCCAGGGCGCCGACCTGGTCGTGAACCTCGTCGGCATCCTCAATGAAAACGGCGGCCAGTCCTTCGTGCAGGTGCAGGCCCGCGGCGCGGCACTCGCAGCCCAGACGGCGGCGCGGCTTGGCATTCCGGCCTTCGTGCAGGTGTCGGCCATCGGTGCCGATCCGAACAGTCCGTCCGCCTATGGCCGTACCAAGGCCGAAGGCGAAGCCGCCGTGCGCGCCGCCATTCCCACCGCCGCGATCGTGCGCCCCAGCCTGATCTTCGGGCCTGATGACGGCTTCACCAATCGATTCGCCAGCCTGATCGCTGCCGCGCCTGTCGTGCCTGTCATCGCGCCCGAAACGCGCTTCCAGCCCGTCTATGTGAAGGACGTGGCAGCTGCCCTGCTGGCGGCCATCGACAGGCAGTTCGCCGGCAACCCGGGCTGTACCTTCGAACTCGGCGGGCCAGAAATTCTCTCCATGCGCGAGATCATGGCCTTCATCGCCGCCGAGATCGGCTGCGGCGACAAGGCCCTCATCGACACCCCGGACATCGGCGCCCGGCTCCTCGCCACCTTCGGGTCGCTCCCCGGCGCCCCTCTCACGCGCGACCAGTATCTGATGCTTCGCAGCGACAATATCGTCACCCCCGGCACGCCCGGCCGTGCCGAACTGAGCATCACGCCAACCCCGCTCGAGGCGGTGGCAGCCAACTGGCTCGCACGCTATCGCAGTGGCGGCCGGTTCGCTGGCCAGAAGCCGGCCTGACGATGGACAGCACGTCGGTTCTGCATGCCCTCCTTCTCGGTATTCTCGAAGGCCTCACCGAGTTTCTGCCTGTCTCCTCGACAGGGCATCTGATCCTAGCGTCGGAACTGATCGGCTTCACCGGCGAAGGCTCCGTCGCCTTCAAGATCGCGATCCAGCTCGGCGCCATCCTTGCGGTGATCGTGGCCTACCGCCAACGCTTCACCGACATCGCGGTTGGCGCATTGCGCCGGGATGCATCGGCCGTCGCCTTCATCCGCAACATCCTGCTGGGTTTCCTGCCGGCCATGCTTGCCGGGCTGATGGCCTACTCGGCCATTCGCGCGCTGCTCGAAAGCCCCACCACCGTTGCCGTTGCCCTCATCGTCGGCGGCGTCGCGATCCTGCTGATCGAACGCAGCATCCAGCCGCGCGTCGCCGGCACGGTCGAAGAGATGCCCTGGAAGACCGCCCTCGGGATCGGGGCGGTGCAATGCCTCGCCATGGTTCCGGGCGTCTCCCGCTCGGGGGCTACCATCATGGGCGGCCTGCTGATGGGCCTCGACCGCAAGACGGCCGCCGAATTCAGCTTCTTCCTGGCAGTCCCGACCATGGCCGCCGCGACAG
Source organism: Sandaracinobacter sp. (assembly GCA_046316515.1). Classification (GTDB taxonomy): domain Bacteria; phylum Pseudomonadota; class Alphaproteobacteria; order Sphingomonadales; family Sphingomonadaceae; genus Sandaracinobacteroides. Next base: position 1,720 of record JBKDAC010000252.1, read on the forward strand.
TCTACGCGCTCTACAAGGAACGTGACCTGCTGAACTTCGACGATCTCGGCCTGATTGCAATCGGCTTCGCCACGGCATTCCTCTCCGCCCTGCTCGTCGTCCGCTGGCTTGTCGGCTTCGTGGCGCGGCACGGCTTTGCCCCCTTTGCCTGGTACCGCATTGCCGTCGGCAGCATGTCGCTTGCATGGCTTTTCGCCAGATAGTACCAATATTGGACTAAACGCCCGCAAGCAGGCGCCCAAGATAGGCAATCTATAGCGGCGATGGAAATTATAGGTCAGCAAAGCTGACTTACCATCTGGTCAAGCCGTTCCGGCGCTGCTAGAGCCCGTCCCAGATATCGATTCCAGGGGCATCTCTCGTGGCAAACACCCGCATGCTCAGCTTCACCCACACGGGCCAGGCCTTCCCCGAAAAGCGGGCCCCCGATGCACGGGCGCATGATTTCCACGAGATCAGCCAGCCCTTCCTGATCGCCAAGGCCGAGGAACAGGCATCGCGCTGCTCCCAGTGCGGCGTGCCCTTCTGCCAGGTGCACTGCCCGCTGCAGAATCACATCCCCGATTGGCTCAAGCTCGCCGCCGAAGGCCGCCTGCGCGAAGCCTATGAGCTCTCGTCCTCCACCTCCACCATGCCGGAAATTTGTGGCCGCATCTGCCCGCAGGATCGCCTGTGTGAAGGCAATTGCGTCATCGAACAGTCCGGCCATGGCGCCGTCACCATCGGCTCCGTTGAAAAGTTCATCACCGACACCGCCTGGAAGGAAGGCTGGGTCGGACCACTGGTCCCGCTGGCAGACCGTGCTCGTCAGTCCGTCGGCATCATCGGTGCAGGGCCGGCCGGCCTCACCGCCGCCGAACTGCTCCGCGTTCGCGGCTATGACGTCCATGTCTTTGATCGCCACGACCGCGCCGGCGGCCTGCTGATCTACGGGATCCCCGGCTTCAAGCTGGAAAAGGAGGTCGTCGAACGTCGCGTGCAGCGCCTCGTCGAGGGCGGCATCCACTTCCACATGAACACGAACATCGGCACCGACATCAGCTTCGCCGATCTCCGCGAGCGCCACGATGCGATCCTCGTCGCAACCGGCGTCTACAAGCCGCGCCCCCTCGGCCTCGCCGGCTCCACCCTTCCCGGCGTCGTCAAAGCGCTCGACTATCTGATCGCATCCAACCGCGTCGGCCTGGGCGACGACGTCCCTGCCTTCACATCGGGCCAGCTCAGCGCCCAGGGTTGCGACGTGGTGGTCATCGGCGGCGGCGACACCGCGATGGACTGTGTGCGTACCGCCGTCCGCCAGGGCGCCCGCTCGGTCACCTGCCTTTATCGGCGCGACCGCGCCAACATGCCCGGGTCCCAGCGCGAGGTGCTGAACGCCGAGGAAGAGGGCGTGCACTTCGAATGGCTCGCGGCGCCCGCCGCCTTCGCCGCCGGCCCGGCCGGCCGAGTCGCCTCCGTCACCGCCAGCCGCATGCGCCTCGGCAACCCCGACGCCTCGGGCCGTCGGACGCCGCAGCCCGAGCAGGACCATGATTTCACTCTTCCCGCCGATCTCGTGATCGAGGCGCTGGGCTTCGATCCCGAGGACCTGCCGGCCGCCTTCGCCGAACCGGCGCTGGCCGTCACCCGCTGGGGCACCGTGAAGGCCGACGGCGAACGCCTGTCCACCAGCCTGCCGGGCGTCTTTGCCGCGGGCGATATCGTCCGCGGGGCAAGCCTTGTCGTCTGGGCTATCCGCGAAGGCCACGACGTCGCACAATCCATGCACGTTTGGCTCAGCGCCCAGGCGAAAGGGGCCGAATCCGAAACAGGTGCCCGCAAGGAGGCAGCATGATCATCTCTTGCACGTCCAGTCCCGCCCGCATCGCAGCCGTTGCGCTCGCAGCCACCGTGGCAGCCCTGCCCGTCGCATCCCATGCGCAGGATGCCACCAAGTCCGCAGCCGCCGTCGTCGAGCTGATGAACCCGTCGGCCCGCTCCAGCGCGCAGCTCGAAGCGCAGCTGAAGGCGATGCGCAGCGGCGAAGCCGTGCGCGGCATGCTCAGCCAGAACCCCCGCTTCAAGCAGGAAGCGGCCAAGAACCAGCCCGCCTTCAACGCGGCAATCGCGCGCATGGGTGCGATGCAGGCCGACGCCCTCGGCCCGATCCAGCGCGAAATGCTTGCCGCGTCGCGGCAGGTCGCCATCCAAGCCTATGCGCGCGAGTTCACCGCCGCAGAGCTTGACCAGATCGCCGCTTTCTACCGCTCGCCCACCGGCGCCAAGTTCATGGCCCGCCAGCCCGCCATCAACGCAGAGGTCGGCAAAGCGATGCAGCAGAAATACGGCGCCCGCGTGCAGGCCGCCGAAAAGGCCATCGCCCCCAAGATGGAGGCAGAGCTCCGCAAGCTCTTCCCGGCGCAGGCGCCCGCCAAGTGAAGGCCCGCGCAATTGCCCTTGCCCTGCTCGCGGCGGCCCCGGCCGCCGCGCAGCAGCCTGCCGCGCCAACGGCTGCAATCCCTGCTCTCTCCGCTACAGAGCGGGCAGAGCGCGTCCGCGTGGCTGACGCTATCATGGAAGAGGCCGGCACCGCCTCCATGCTGGACAAGATGCTTCCGGCCATACTCGAGCAGACCCTGCCGCCGCTGGCCCGCGCCAACAGCGGGCGCGAGGCGGAAATCCGCACCATCCTCACTGAGGAGCTGGGCGCCGTCTTCAAGGTGGCGGCGCCTGCCATCATCGCACGGTCGCGCGACCTCTATGTCGAGCGCTTCACCGCCGCCGAACTGACCGAGATTCTGGAGTTCAATCGCTCGCCGACCGGCCGCAAGGCCACCCGCCTGCTGCCCGAAATCCAGATGGAGATGTTCGCCTTCGGCCGCCAGGCCGGGGAGGCCGCCTTCGCCACTGCACTTCCCCGCATCATGGACCGGATGAAGGCCGCCAACATCAACGTCCCGACCGCTTCCTGACCGCCCGAGGATCCCCGATGGACCGTCATCCCGCCGACATACCCACGCCGCTCGATGCCGCGCGCGCACGCCTGGCAGCCGAGGGCCTCTACCGCCCGGACCTCGAGTCCGACGCCTGCGGCGTGGGCCTGGTGGCCGCGATTGACGGCAAGCCCAGCCGGCGCGTGGTCGAAGCAGGCATCGAGGCGCTGAAGGCCGTCTGGCACCGGGGCGCCGTCGATGCCGACGGCAAGACGGGCGACGGCGCGGGCATCCATCTCGACCTCCCCGTCCCCTTCTTCCTGGATGCCATCGATCGCGCCGGCCAGGCTCCGCGCCCCAACCTGCTCGCCGTCGGCATGGTGTTCATGCCGCGCACCGATCTCGCCGCGCAGGAAAGCTGCCGCACCATCGTCGAGTCGGAAATCATCGCCGAGGGCCACTTCATTTATGGCTGGCGCCAGGTGCCGGTCGATGTCTCGGTCATCGGCGAAAAGGCTGCCTCGCTGCGCCCGGATATCGAGCAGATCATGATCGCAGGTCCCGCCGACACGTCGGATGAGGCGTGCGAAGCCTTCGAAAAGCAGCTCTATATCCTGCGCCGCCGGATCGAAAAGAAGGTGATCGAAGCCCAGATCCAGGGCTTCTACATCTGCTCGCTCTCGTGCCGCTCGATCATCTACAAGGGCCTCTTCCTCGCCGAGAGCCTGTCGGTCTTCTACCCCGACCTCCTCGACCCGCGCTTCGAAAGCCGGTTCGCCATCTATCACCAGCGCTATTCCACCAACACCTTCCCGCACTGGTGGCTGGCCCAGCCCTTCCGCTGCCTCGCCCACAATGGCGAGATCAACACCATCCGCGGCAACACCAACTGGATGAAGAGCCACGAGATCAAGATGGCGGCGACCGCCTTCGGGGACTCGTCCGAGGACATCAAGCCGCTGATCCCCGCCGGCTCTTCCGACACGGCAGCGCTCGACGCCGTGTTCGAGGCGATCGTCCGCTCGGGGCGCGACGCCCCCACCGCCAAGACCATGCTGGTGCCGGAGGCCTGGACCAACGACACCGACATGCCGGCCGCCCACACGGCCATGTACGCCTATTTCGCCTCCGTGATGGAGCCCTGGGATGGCCCGGCCGCGCTTGCCATGACCGACGGCCGCTGGGTCGTCGCCGGCATGGACCGCAACGCGCTGCGCCCGATGCGCTACACCCAGACGTCCGATGGCCTGCTCGTCGTCGGCTCGGAATCGGGCATGGTCTTCCTGCTCGAGGATCATGTGGTCGACAAGGGTCGGCTCGGGCCCGGGCAGATGATCGGCGTCGATCTCGCCGAAGGCTGCCTCTATCACGACCGCGAACTGAAGGACCGGATCGCCGGTGCCCAGCCCTATGCCGACTGGGTGGGCGACTTCACCACGCTCGCAGACCTGCCAGCCGCCGGCGAGCCTGCCCCGCACCCGGCCGGGGCCCAGCTTCGCCGCCTGCAGATCGCCGCCGGCCTCACGATGGAGGACATGGAGCTGATCCTCGCCCCTATGGTCGAGGACGCGAAGGAAGCCGTCGGCTCCATGGGCGACGACACCCCGCTCGCCGTCATCAGCGCCAACTCGCGCTGCATGAGCCACTTCTTCCGCCAGAACTTCAGCCAAGTCACCAACCCGCCGATCGACAGCTTGCGGGAAAACCGGGTGATGAGCCTCAAGACCCGCTTCGGCAACCACGCCAACATCCTCGATTCCGAAGCCCCGCAGGACGGCGTGATGGTGCTCGACAGCCCGATCCTCTCGTCGGGCGAATGGGGGCGCCTCAAGGCCCATTTCGGCAACTCGGTCGCCGAGATCGACTGCACCTTCAACTACGCCGACGGCGCCGATGGGCTGAAGGCCGCCATCGCCCGCATCCGGGCCGAGGCAGAGGCCGCCGTCCGCCAAGGCAAGTCCCAGCTCTTCCTGACCGACGAGCGCCAGTCCGCCGACGCCTGTGCCGTCACCATGATCCTGGCCGCCGCGGGCGTGCACACCCACCTCGTCCGCAAGGGCCTGCGCACCTTCGCCTCGATCAACGTGCGTTCGGCCGAGTGCCTCGATACACATTATGCCGCCGTCCTGATCGGAGTAGGCGCAACCACCGTGAACGCCTGGCTTGCCGAGGCGTCCATCGCGGATCGCCACGCCCGCGGCCTGTTCGGCACCCTCGCGCTCGACGAATGTCTCGCCCGCTATCGCAAGGCCGTCGACGACGGCCTGCTCAAGATCATGTCCAAGATGGGCATCTCGGTCATCTCCAGCTACCGCGGCGGCTACAATTTCGAGGCCGTCGGCCTCAGCCGCGCGCTGGTCGCCGACTTCTTCCCCGGCATGCCCGCCAAGATCTCGGGCGAAGGCTTCCACAGCCTGTTCCTGTCGGCCTCCGAACGCCACGACCGCGCCTTTGACGAAACGGCCACCGCGCTCCCCGTCGGCGGCCTCTATCGCTACCGCTTCGGCGGCGAGCCGCACGCCTGGCAGGCCGGCCTCATCCACACCCTGCAAGAGGCCGTCGCGAACGACAGCTACAGCCACTATAAGCGCTTCTCCGAAGGGGTGCGCAAGCTGCCCCCCATTTATCTGCGCGACCTGCTGGAGCTGAACTACGCAGCCGCCCCCCTCCCGATCGAGGAGGTGGAAAGTATTTCAGAAATCCGCAACCGCTTCGTCACGCCCGGCATGTCGCTCGGCGCGCTCAGCCCTGAAGCCCATGAAACGCTCGCCATCGCGATGAACCGCATCGGCGCCAAGGCGGTCAGCGGCGAAGGCGGCGAGGATTCGATCCGCTACAAGCCCTACCCGAATGGCGACAACGCCAACTCCACCATCAAGCAGATCGCAAGCGGCCGCTTCGGCGTCACCGCCGAATATCTGAACGCCTGCACCGAGATCGAGATCAAGGTCGCCCAAGGTGCCAAGCCCGGCGAGGGCGGCCAGCTCCCCGGCTTTAAGGTGACGGAAATGATCGCCCGGCTGCGCCACAGCACGCCCGGCGTCACCCTCATCTCGCCGCCGCCCCACCACGACATCTACTCGATCGAGGATCTCGCCCAGCTCATCTATGATCTCAAGCAGATTAACCCCCAGGCGAAGGTCTGCGTGAAGCTGGTTTCCTCGGCCGGCATCGGCACGGTCGCAGCCGGCGTCGCCAAGGCCCACGCCGACGTCATTCTCGTCTCCGGCAATGTCGGCGGCACCGGCGCCTCCCCGCAGACCAGCATCAAATATGCCGGCACCCCCTGGGAAATGGGCCTGTCCGAGGTGAACCAGGTCCTCACCCTCAATGGCCTGCGCCACCGGGTGAAGCTCCGCACCGACGGCGGCCTCAAGACCGGCCGCGACATCGTCATCGCCGCCATCCTCGGCGCTGAGGAGTTCGGTATCGGCACCCTCAGCCTCGTCGCCATGGGCTGCATCATGGTGCGGCAGTGCCACTCCAACACCTGCCCGGTCGGCGTCTGCACCCAGGACGAGGCACTCCGCCACAAGTTCGGCGGCAGCCCTGAGAAGGTCATCAACCTGATGAGCTTCATCGCCGAGGAAACCCGCGACATCCTCGCCAAGCTCGGCGTCCGCTCGTTGGACGAGGTGATCGGCCGCACCGAGCTGCTCCGCCAGGTCAGCCGCGGGGCCGAACATCTCGACGACCTCGATCTCAACCCGATCCTCGCCAAGGTCGACGCGCCGGATGCGATGCGCCGGAGCAGCAAGGATGCGCCCCGCAACCCGGTCCCCGACAGCCTGGATGCCGAGATCCTGCGCGATGCCTCCGCCGTCTTCGAGCGCGGCGAGAAGATGCAGCTCGCCTATTCGGTGCGCAACACCCACCGCGCCGTCGGCACCCGCCTCTCGGCCATGATCACCCGCCAGTACGGCATGACAGGCCTTGCCCCCGGCCATGTTCACATACGTCTCCGGGGCTCGGCAGGCCAGTCGCTCGGAGCCTTCGCCGTCCAGGGCGTCCAGCTCGAAGTCTTCGGCGACTCGAACGACTATGTCGGCAAGGGCCTGTCGGGCGCCACTATCACCGTCCGCCCAATGGTCTCGTCAAAGCTTGCCACGCAGGACAACGCCATCATCGGCAACACCTGCCTTTACGGCGCCACCTCGGGCGAGCTGTTCGCGGCCGGCCAGGCCGGCGAACGCTTCGCCGTCCGCAACTCGGGCGCAACCACGGTCGTCGAAGGCTGCGGCGCCAACGGCTGCGAATATATGACCGGCGGCACCGCCGTCATCCTGGGCAGCGTCGGCGACAATTTCGGCGCCGGCATGACAGGCGGGATGGCCTTCATCTACGACGAAGCTGGCCGCTTCGCTCGCAAGGTGAACCCCGAATCCGTCGTCTGGCAGCGCTTCGCCAGCCGTCAATGGGAAGAGACATGCAAGGCTCTGATCGAGCGCCATGTCGAGCTGACCGGCAGCCGCTGGGCCGCAAGCCTGCTCGAGGACTGGGACCGCGCCCGCGCCCATTTCTGGCAGGTCTGCCCCAGGGAGATGGTGAACCGCCTCGCCCATCCGCTGTCCGACGCCCCCGCAGCGGCAGAGCTCGCTGCTGCCGAATAGCCAGCGTGCACCGCTAGGTTGTGTGGACACTTACCGTAGCCAGAGGATGGTTGGGGTAAGTGTCACGACGGCGAGCTAGACTCGATTGCGTTGTGACTGAATCGATTTGGGATTTCCAAGGCGTCTGATTTCTGATTCACCCTGATTGCTGGGTTGGAGGTCGGCATGAGATGGCGAGGCCCTATTCGAACGATCTTCGGGAACGTGTTGTTGCAGCTGTAGCGTCGGGCCGATCGTGCCGGGAGGTGGCCGGTTTGTTCGGTGTGAGCGTTGCCAGCGTTGTGAAGTGGTCGCAGCGGCATCGGGCAACGGGCTCGGCGGCGGCACGGCGAATGGGCGGGCATCGCAAGTCGGCGCTTGAGCCGCATCGCGCGTTCCTGATCGAACGCCTGGCGGCAGTGCCTGATCTAACGATGCCCGCGCTGGCGGCCGAGCTGGCTGCGCTTGGTGTGGTGGTTCACCCGGTCACCATCTGGCGGCTGGTGCGGTCTGAGGGACTGCGCTTCAAAAAAAATGCTGTTCGCCATCGAGCAGAACCGGCCGGCGATCGCGCGGCGGCGGGCGCAGTGGAAGAAATACCAGGGCCGGCTTGATCCCCGCCGCCTGGTGTTCATTGATGAAACCTGGGTCAAGACCAATATGACGCCGATCCGTGGCTGGGCGCCGCGCGGCCGCAAGCTGGTGGCCCGAACGCCGTTCGGCCACTGGAAGACGCTGACCTTCCTTGCCGCGCTCCGCCATGACCGCATCGATGCGCCTTGTGTGTTCGATGGACCGATCAACGGGACAAGCTTCACTGCCTATGTCGAGCAGTTCCTGGTGCCGACGCTGGCGCCCGGGGACATCAGCCTGCCCCGGCGAAGGCCGGGGTCATCATGGACAACCTGGGCAGCCACAAAGGTCCCGCCATCCGCAAAGCCATCCGTGCTGCGGGCGCCAGGCTGCTGTTCCTGCCGCCCTACTCACCCGACCTCAACCCGATCGAGCAGGTCTTCGCCAAGCTCAAGCTGCTCCTGAGAAAGGCCGCAGAGCGATCCGTTGAAACCACTTGGCGACGCATCGGATCACTCCTCGACAGCTTCCCGCCACACGAGTGCGCCAACTATCTCAGAAACTCAGGCTATGCTTCAATCTAAATGCAATCGAGTCTAGGGTGGCCCCGGCTGTTCGGGGCAGGCGATGCCCCTTGCGAGGCTTCTGCTGCCGCTCGACTTGCGCGCTGGAGGCCCCGATTCTGCGTGGCGGCGCGGAGTCGCGCGCTTCCGCTGCGAGCAGATTGCAGATTTAGGCCCTGAAAGTGCCGAGTCGTGCGACAGCCCCCTGTAAGGGTTTCTACGACCTTGCTGTTTAACTGCCATTACCGCAAATCTGACAAACCCGGCAACAACGGGGCGTGATGACTAACAGTAATGAACAAGTGAATGGTTCTTTATTTTTCTGTTGAACTCCCAGAAACGAAAAATCTCTACAAGAAAAGAAATGAGGTTGGGGACGATGCTGATGGAACAGGACAACATGACTGGCAGCCGTACACGGATCGAGCAGATTGCCTGTTCCCTGTCCGACATGCTGCACGACGTGCCGGAAGGGCGGACGCGTCGCCAGCTCGCGGACTGTGCCGCCAGGCTCAGCTCGCTGGCCCGCAGCATTCCCACCACGGGCGAGGTTCCGCTCTCAGAACGGGCCCCCGTCCTGGTGGCGGCGCGGAATGCATCGGCCCCACTTGGCAACCTGCAGCGCAGCTCCATCATCCTTCTCGGCATTCTCCTGGCCGAGCCGGGTGCCCTGCAGCCGACGCGCCTGCTGGCCGGCGCCATGGGGGTTTCCCACCAGAGTGTCAGGGTCTTTGCTTTCTACCTTCGCAAGTGGCTTGGCGAAGTTGGGCACGGGGACGCGCTCGGGTCGCAGTGGGGCATGGGTTATCGTATCGACCCAGCCCATGCCGCACAGCTGCTCGGCACGTTCCCGTCGCTCGGCTGCCTGGTCGAGAGTATCTCCGGCGCGGATGCAAGAGAGCTGCAGCAGGCAGCCTGACCCTGCAGGGCCTGAGCGCCCGAGCAGGGGGCATACCCCACGGAGCCGCAGGGTCAAGAGCCGCGCGACAAGCGGACGGGTAGCACGATCCCACCCTGTTTGATGAGACGGTCCCGGGCGAAGTCGCCGCCCGGGACCGCTTTTTTGCGGGCATCGACGGCCATCGGCCGCTGCTGCCGCCGGCGCGCTGCACCCACGCTGCAAGCTGCTAAGCTGGCCCTCCGCAAGGGGGGCATCATGATCGGATCGGGACGTCTTGTATGCACGCTGGGCCTGGGTCTTGCGCTGGCCTTGCCGGGGTGGCGCGTGGACGCGCACACCGTGCCGCAGCCGGCACCCGCGGCCTCCCGCGCGGCGCCCTGGCTGGCGGCCGATGGCAGTGGAGACGAAGTTCCGCATGGCTTCATACTCCAAGATGCTGACCGCGATCGCCATCATGCAGCTGCGCAAACAGGGGAAGCTGCGGCTGGACGATCCGGTGGTGCAGCATCTGCCCTGGTTCCAGGCCAAGCCTGCCGGCCGGTGTGCGCACCTGCCGGCGGTCGCCCCAGGGGGACATTTCGGGGACATGGTTGTCGAGCATCCAGTCGGTGAAGCCCTTGCGGATTTCGGGGAGGGCCGCCTCTACGCCGGTCTGGGCGGCGGCGGGGGCGGCCTGCGCAGGGGGGCGCGGGCGGCGAGTGTGAGGGCGATTGCGCGGGTGAGGGTGCGCATGGCCGTCACTCTAAACAGACCGCCCTGCGGCGAAAGCGGGGATAGAGCGCCGGGTGATAGGGCGAAAGGTCACTAAGTTCACGGGGATTCAGGGGCGCGCGTGCGGGCGCGCGTAGATCGGGGAAGGGGCTGTAGGACAGGGGGAATTTGCCGGCGACGGGGCGGGGCATGGTGGGAGCGTGGGGGATTTTGGGGGTGTAGGACAGCGCGCTGATCTACATGTCGGCCTTTAGGCGTGTTCCAGATCAGCGCAGTCAGTGTGCGGTACCATCGGCTTCATTGTCTGGCAAAGCCTGGGTCGCGTACAGCCGCTCCATCTCCTTGTCGAACCGCTGCCATAGCTCTGCGCCCTCTTCACCAAGCATCTCCGTTCCACGTTGGAACCGGTTCTCCTCGTGCACGGCGTCAAGCGGATCTGTCCAAAAAAAACAGGTGGAAGCTTCCAACTGGGCCAGTGTGGCTTCCAGGCGCGATCGGATTTCCAGCAATCGTGAGTCCGACAATCTGTTGCGTTCGGCATCGTCTTGGGCGAACAGGTCTGCCTGTATGGGTTTCATGCGCGCAATCTACGCCCTTGGCTCGGAGACAGCAACGGCGCAGCCACCGGGCAAGGGGGATAAGTGACGAACGGCTGGCGAGCGGATCGGCTGCCTGAAATCGTCAGGGCGATGGCCTCCCGGCCGCGACATGAAGCATTGCGAGGCCTTGTTACCGAATTGCTTCGCGAGGGATTCGGGGCTGCGTTTAGCGAACTGGAGCACGAGCGCTATCTTGTCGACAATAGTGGTCGGATCGACGTGGCCTGGGGTGCCACTGTTATCGAGTTGAAGAGCGATCTTCGCCGGGAGGAGCGCGATGTGATCGCGCGGATGCCCGACTATCTGGCTGATGCCGGTCGCCGCAGTGGCCCCGGCCGAACGACCGTCGGCCTCGCGACCGATGGCGCGATCCTGCTCGCCTACGCTTTGAACAGAGGCGCGCTAGCGCAAATCGGCCGTTATGAGATCGACCCGGACCATCCTGAGCGCCTGCTGAGCTGGCTTGAGCCGCTGCTGTCGCCGGTGCCGGAGGTCATGCCCACACCGATTGCCGTCGCGCTTGCCTTCGGCCGGTACAGCCTGGCCTTCGGGCGGGCCCATGCCGAACTGGTGCGGCTGTGGGCCGAGATCGGTGAGCATCCCGAAGTGCGGCTGAAGCGCGACCTTTGGGATGGACTGCTTCGTCAGGTCTATGGCGACGATGTTGGAAGCGACGCGTTGTTCCTCCAGCACACCTATTTGACGATCATCGTGAAGGCGATTGCTGCGCGGGTGCTCGATCTGGCGGTCGATGATCCGGTGGAAATGCTGTCGGGCCGGCTGCTGTCGAACGAAGGCATTGTCGGGGCCGTCGAGGCCGACTTTTTCGACTGGCCGCTGCTCGCAGAGGGCGGCGACGCCCTTGTGCGGTCGCTGGCCCGGGAGACGGTGCGGTTCCGACTGCGGGATGTCGAGGTCGATGTTCTCAAGAGCCTGTATGAAAGCCTGATCGATCCCGACGAGCGGCATGATCTTGGCGAGTATTACACGCCAGACTGGCTCGCGGCGCGCGTAGTGGCTGCAGCGATCCCGCGCCCGCTGGAGCAGCGGGTGCTCGATCCGTCGTGTGGATCGGGGACCTTTCTGTTCCACGCGGTTCGAAGGCTGATCTCGGCAGGCCGGGAAGCCCGATTGCCGCCGGCCGAGATCGTTGCAACCTGTGCCACCCATGTGTTTGGGATCGATGTGCATCCTGTTGCAGTCGCGTTGGCCCGCGTGACCTGGCTGCTTGCGTTGGGTGACCTTGTCCAGGATCGTCCGCCGACGCTGAGCGTGCCCGTCTATATGGGCGATTCAATGCAGTGGAGCCTGCGGCCACTTGGCGCGTCGGCCGAAGTGCTGGTGGACGTACCGCCGAACGATCCACCGCTGCGCATCTCCGCCGGCCTTGCGAGCGACCAGCATCTGTTCGAGCGGGCGCTGGACGAACTGAACCGCGGGCTCGACACGCTTGCGGAGCCTGAAGTGATCAGAGACGCGATTGCGCGGGCAGGTGCCACTGCCGAGGATGCGGCGCTGCTTGCCCATACGTTCGCGCAGTTGAAGCAGCTGTTTCTGGACGGCCGCAACCATATCTGGACTTTCATCCTGCGCAACCTGCTGCGCCCGGTATGGCTGTCGCATCCCGACAACCGGGCCGACGTGCTGATCGGCAATCCGCCATGGATTGTTTACCGCCATTTGAGCGCGGACATGAAGGACCGGCTGCGCGAGGCATTGCAGAGCTACAACCTGTGGGTTGGCGGAAGCCTTGCCACACAACAAGATATGTGTGCGCTGTTCTGGGCCCGTGGCGCGGAGCGCTATTTGCGAGAGCGAGGCACGCTTGCTCTCGTCCTCCCGTTTGCAACTCTGAATGCGCCAGTATTTGCTGGAATGCGCGACGGCAGTATGCAGCGCGTTCAGGTGGCGATCACGGGCGGGTGGGGGTTGGAACGTGTCTGGCCGATCTTCGGGGCCCAATCGGGCAGTAGCACAACAAGCACATGCGTCCTGTTTGGTCAGCGGGATTGTGAGGAGGGGCACCCAGTGGAGTTTGACCGCTGGATGGGTGTGCTTCCTCGCCGGGACGCCAGTGAAGCCGAGGCAGCGCATGCGTTAGAGCACGCGCGTGCCCTGTGGCCACGACCTCGGACCCTGATCGCCGCTTCGCCATATCGGCGACGATTCCGGAATGGGGCGAGCCTGTTTCCGCGCCGCTTTTTCCTTGTTGAGCATGTGGCGGCCGGACGTCTGCTTAGTCGTCGGGACGCACCGCGAGTGCGAGGCCGGGTCGGCAATCTCGACAAGCGGCCATGGTCAACTGTTGAGCCCCCCGAAGGACCCCTGGAGCGAACCTTCGTGCGCCGAATTGCCTTGGGTGAGTCCATCGCGCCCTATCGTGTAATTGGCCTTGAGACGGGCTTGGTGCCGATGGAGGAAGAGGAAATACTCAACGCAGCTAACGCTGAGGCGCGCGGGCACCGCGGTCTTGCTGCGTGGTTGCGTGATGCTGAGGCTAAGTGGAACGAGCACAGCAACAAGGCGGCTGATGGTTCGCCACGAGTGCCGCTCACTCAAACGGTTAACCACCTTCAAAAACTGACCGCACAGGCCACGAGATTTCCGATCCGCATTCTATACAGCAAGGCAGGGACTCGGCTTAGTGCGTGCTGGATTGAAGATGACGATGTTATTGTTGACCATAAAGCCTATTGGTCCGCAGCCGACTCGCTGGAAGAGGCGGCTTATGTCTCTGCGATCCTCAATACGCGTGTTGTGCTCGACCGCGTGCGAGACTTGCAACCGGTGGGACAGCGCGATGCGCGCGATTTCGACAATCTAGTCTGGACACTGCCCATCCCCGAGTTCGATGCTGCCGAGGCGCTTCACACGGACCTTGCTGCGGCGGCGCTGCACGCGGCCCAGATTGCTGCGCAAGTCGAACTCCCTCAAGACGCGCACTTCACGACCAAGCGCAGGTTGATCCGGCAGGCTCTGGAGGCCGAAGGCGTTGCCGAAACTATCGAGCGGCTGGTGGATGCGCTGTTGCCGCTCTGACGACCGGCAGGGTTCGAGTGGCGTCTTGGGACGACGAGCAATGTCGAGGGTGCAGGGACTGATGTCCCTGCCAGGTTCCAAGGGCAGAGCCCTTGGCTTGCTCGTAAGCCTCCGCGCTACCGACGCTCGCGGGTGGCCGAGAAGCGGACTGCCGGGTGGCGGCCCTGGATGTAGTTGAGGTCCCAGAGGTCTTTGGCGAGGAAGACGGGGTGGTTGTCGCGGTCGGCGGCCATCTGGCTTTTGTGGTCGTCCTGGAGTTTTTTCAGGGCGGCGGGGTCGTCTGCGGCGACCCAGCGGGCTGTTTCGTAGGGAGAGGCCTCTAGTTTGGCTTCGACCTTGTACTCGACTTCGAGGCGGCTGATGAGGACTTCGAGCTGGAGCTGGCCGACGACGCCGACGACGGTTTGGGCGCCGATCTGGGGGACGAAGGTCTGGATGACGCCTTCTTCGGCCATGTCGTCGAGGGCTTTTTTCAGCTGCTTTGTTTTCGTCGGGTCCTTCAGCGCCACGCGGCGGAGGATTTCGGGGGCGAAGTTGGGGAGGCCGGTGATGGTGACGTTCGGGCCGTCGGTGAGGGTGTCGCCGACGCGGAGTGTGCCGTGGTTGGGGATGCCGATGATGTCGCCGGGGAAGGCTTCGTCGGCGAGTTCGCGGTCACGGGCGAAGAAGAGGACGGGGGAGTGGACGGCGATCTGTTTGCTGGTGCCGACCTGGTTCAGGCGCATGCCGCGGCGGAAGCGGCCCGAGCAGAGCCGCATGAAGGCGACGCGGTCGCGGTGCATGGGGTTCATGTTGGCTTGAACCTTGAAGATGAAGCCGGTGACGGTTGGGTTTGCGGGGTCGATGGGGGCGGGCTCTGCCGGTTGGGGGCGGGGGCCTGGGGCGAAGCGGGCGAGGGCTTCGATGAGGGGCTCGACGCCGATTTCGCGCAGGGCCGAGCCGAAGTAGACGGGGGTGAGGTCTCCGTGGCGGTAGGCTTCGGGGTCGAAGGCGGGGTAGCCCATGGCGGCGAGCTCGAGTTCTTCGGAGACGCGTTTGTATATGGGGCCCGAGACGAGGTCTTTCAGGGCGCCTTTCGTGATTGAGCCGTCGGGGCGTTGGAGCTGCTGGCGCTCGATGTCCCACAGGCCCTCGAACTCGCCGCCGAGGCCGACGGGCCAGGACATGGGCGCCACGTCGAGGGCGAGCTTGTCGGCGATTTCGTCGAGGAGGTCGAAAGGGGAGCGTCCCTCGCGGTCGACCTTGTTGACGAAGGTGATGATGGGGACGGAGCGGAGGCGGCAGACTTCGAAGAGCTTGAGGGTCTGCGCCTCGATGCCTTTCGCCGCGTCGATGACCATCACGGCGGAGTCGACGGCGGTGAGCGTCCGGTAGGTGTCTTCCGAGAAATCCTCGGGGCCTGGCGTGTCGAGGAGGTTGAAGAGGAGGCCGTCGCGTTCGAACGTCATGACCGACGAGGTGACGGAGATGCCGCGCTGCTGTTCGATCTTCATCCAGTCGGAGCGGGCGCGGCGGGCAGCACCCCGGGCTTTCACTTCGCCGGCGGCGTGGATGGCGCCGCCTGCGAGCAGGAGGCGTTCGGTCAGCGTGGTCTTGCCGGCGTCCGGGTGGGAGATGATGGCAAAGGTGCGCCGATCCGGAATCGTGCCGGGGCGGGCGGCTGGCTGTGTGGACATGCGTGCGCCCTAGCGCGATTATGCAGGCGCCTCAATCGGCGGGAGAGGAACGATGGTGCAGCGGATACAGGTGGACGTGATTTCGGACGTGGTTTGCCCCTGGTGCTTCATCGGATACCGGCAGCTGGAGAAGGCGCTGGAGATTGCCGGGCTGGAGGGGGATGTGCGCTGGCATCCGTTTGAGCTGAACCCCGGGATGGCGGCGGAGGGTGAGGATATCGCCGAGCATGTGCGGCGCAAATATGGGGCGACGCCGGAGCAGGCGCAGGCGACGCGGGGGCAGATGAAGGCGATTGCGGAGCCGCTGGGGATTGATTTTTCGGGGCGGTCGCAGCGGATCTGGAACACGTTTGATGCGCACCGGCTGCTGCATTGGGCGAAGGATTCGGGGAAACAGACGGCGCTGAAGTTGGCGCTGTTCGAGGCCTATTTCACAGCCGGGGCGGATGTGAGCGACCGGGCGGTGTTGCTGGGCGCGGTTGAGGCAGCCGGGCTGGACCGGGTGGCGGCGGACGCTGTGCTGGACAGTGGCGAGGGCGCGGAGGCCGTTCGCGCGCTGGAGGCCAAATGGTGGGAGATGGGGATTTCGGGGGTGCCGACCTTCATCATTGCGGAGAAGGGCATGGTGATGGGGGCGCAGGAGCCGGAGCGGCTGGCGCTGGCCTTGCAGAAGATGGCGGTGCTTACGCCGGCAGGATGACGGAACCGTCCTCGGCGAGGGAGAAGAAGGGGTTGTAGGCGACCTCCCAGGGGTGGCCATCGGGGTCGAGGAAGTAGCCGGAGTAGCCGCCCCAGAAGGCCTTGTGGGCGGGGACGTGGAGGGTGGCGCCGGCCGCGACGGCCTGGGCGAGGATGGCGTCGGTGTCGGCTTCGGAGCGGGCGTTGTAGGCGATTGTTGTCGCGCCCGCGGGCGCGCCGCCGGGCAAGTTGCAGTCCTTCGCGAGCTTATCGAACGGGTAGAGGCCGAGGACCAGGCCGTTCAGTTGGAAGAAGGCCATGGAGGGCGTCGACTTTGCCTTGCGCTGGAGGCCCATCGCCTCCCAGAAGGTGCAGGCGCGCTGCATATCGGCGGTTCCGAGGGTGACGATTGAGATTCTTGGTTCCATAATGCCTTTTCAGGCCAGTCCCTGGGGAGGGCAAGTGACGAATGTGATGAAGCGGGTGGTTCTGGTGCGCCACATTGAGGGCGTGCCGAACGCGGACGACTTCCGCGTGGAGGAGGCGCCGCTGCCCGAGGTTGGGGAGGGTAAGTTCCTTGTCGCCAACAGCTTTGTGTCGGCGGATCCGGGGACGCGATCGCGGTTGAGCCCGGGGGCGAGCTATGCGCCGCCGCTGCCGCCGGGGGCGACGGTGGACGGGTTCTGCGTGGGGCGCGTGGTGGAGAGCCGGAACGAGCGGTTTCCGGTGGGCCGGCTGGTGACGCACGGCGGTGGCTGGGCGACGCACACGCTGAGCGCGGGGCGGGGCTATTGCATTCCCTTGCCGGACATCGGCGTTTTGGACAGCGCGTGGATCGGCGTGCTGGGTGTGCCGGGGATGACGGCCTGGTTCGGGTTGAAGCGGGTGGCCGGCATCAAGGCGGGCGAGACGGTGCTGGTGACGAGCGCGGCCGGGCCTGTGGGGGCAACGGCCGGGCAGCTGGCGCGGCACTTCGGGGCAGCGAAGGTGGTGGGCCTTGCAGGCTCCGAGGAGAAGCGCCGCTGGCTTGTGGACGATTGCGGCTTGGATGCGGCGCTGGACTACCGCGATCCGGGGCTTGAGGCGGCAGTGGATGCGCAATTCCCGGACGGCATCGACATCCTGTTCGACAATGTGGGGAATGCCATGATCGACCGGATGCTGCCCAGGATGAAGATGCACGGGCGGATCATGATCTCGGGCCAGGTGGCGGACTACAACACCCCGCCGGATCAGGTGCCCGGCATCCGGAACACGCGGGAGTTCATTGCCCGGCGCCTGCGGATGGAGGGAATGGTCGTGTTCGATGACCTGCCCATGTTCGCGGGCGCACAATCGGAGGTGGCCGGGCTGTTGAAGGACGGCACGCTGAAGACCCGCGAAGTGATGGGGCAGGGGATCGAGAGCCTGCCGGGCCTGTTCGCGGGCCTGTTCGCGGGCGGCGATTTCGGGCGGCGGATCGCGCATGTCGGCTGAGGTGGATTGGGGGCGCTATACGCGGTTCGAGTTCAGCCGCGAGGGGCGGGTGGTGACGGCTGCGATCGCGGCGCCGGGCGCCGTGAACGCGATAGACGGCGCGCTGCACGATGAATTGGCGACCGTGTTCACCGACCTGCAGAGGGACCCGGACAGCGACCTCATCGTGCTGACGGGGAAGGGCCGGGCCTTCTGCGCGGGGGGCGACTTCGACTGGTTCGACGAGCAGATTGCGGACCCTCGGAAGTTCCGCGACATCGGCTGGGATGCGAAGCGCATCGTGATGACGCTGCTGGACATCGAGAAGCCGGTGATCTGCCGGCTGAACGGGGCTGCCGCGGGGCTGGGGGCGACCATCGCGCTGATGTGCGACGTGATCGTGGCGGCGGACACGGCGGTGATCGGCGACCCGCATGTGAAGGTGGGGCTGGTGGCCGGCGACGGCGGAGCCGTCATCTGGCCGCAGTTGATCGGCTATGCCCGCGCCAAGGAGTATCTGCTGACGGGCGACATGATCCCTGCCCCGAAGGCGGCCGAGATGGGCCTGATCAACCATAGTGTCCCTTCCGAGCATCTGGACGCGAAGGTGGCCGAGATTGCAGGCAAGATCCTGGGCAATCCGCGCCATGCGGTCAGGTGGAGCAAGCTGGTGGTGAACCAGCCGCTGAAGCAGCTTGCGATCCAGTCGATGGATGCCTCCATCGCCTATGAGACGCTGAGCAACATGACCGCCGACCGGGCCGAGGCCGTCAACGCCTTCCGCGAGCGCCGCAAGCCGAAGCTGACAGGGGAATGATGCGCCAGACCTTCATCGACGAGCCCGCGCACATCACTGAGATTCGCGACCAGCTGCGCCGCTTCGTGGCGGCGGAAGCGCCGCGCGAAAAGCGCATCCAGTGGGACAAGGCGCACAGCTGGCCGCGCGACGTCTATGCCAAGCTCAATGCACTCGGCCTGACGGCGCTGACCGTGCCTGCGGAATATGGCGGGGCTGGGCAGGACCTGGTGGCAGCGGTGGCCGTGATCGAGGAGCTGGCGGCGGCCGGGGCGTTCCTGGCCGGGCCCTATATCCACACGGCCTTCTATGGCGGCATGAACCTGAGCGAAAACGGCTCGCCCGAGCAGAAGGCCGAATATCTGCCGCGGCTGGCCAGGGGCGAGCTGTTCTTCGCCTATGGCCTCTCCGAACCCAATGTCGGCGGCGACCTCGCCAGCGTCGAGACCCGCGCGGAGCTTGATGGCGACACGGTTGTCGTGAACGGCGCCAAGCGCTGGTGCACCGGAGCCGACTGGGCGAACGTGATCTACTGCCTGGTGCGCTCGGGGCCGGCAGACCAGCGCTACCGGAACCTCAGCTTTCTGCTGATCCCCACCGATACGCCCGGCATCCGCATGCAGGGCATCGAACATTCCAACCTGCGCTACACCGCATCCCAAGACGTCTTCTTCGACAGTGTGCGTATTCCCGCCGCCAACATCGTCGGCGGGCCGGCCATGTGGAACCAGGGCTGGAAGCTGCTCGCGGGCCGTGCGCTGGACGTGGAGAAGATCGAGATCTCGGCGACCGCCTTCGGCATCGCGCAGGCAGCCCTGAAAGAGGCCTGGGCCTATGCGCAGGAGCGGGTGCAGTTCGGAAAAGCCATCAGCCAGCACCAGGCGATCCGGCACAAGCTGGTGACGGCGGCGACCCGGCTGGAGGCCTGCCGCCACATGCTGTATCATGCAGCATGGCTGGCCAACGAGGGACAGCCCTGTTCGGTGGAGACTAGCATGGCAAAGCTGTTCATCGCCGACACCGGTGTCGAGATTGCGCTCGCCTGCCAGCAGGTGATGGGGGCCTATGCCATGTCCGACGCCTACGAGATGGAGCGCCATGTGCGCGACCTGCTGGGGATGCCGATCGTGGGCGGCTCGTCCGACATGCAGCGCAACAACCTTGCCAGTCTGATGAAGCTGTGAACGCGCCGACGGGCACGCTGCACCCCGGGACGCCCCTGCAACGGGCGCTGGCGCTGCAGCCCGCAATCGCGGCCCGCGCAGACGAGCTGGAGTCTGCGCGCCGTCTGCCCGCCGACCTTGCCGCCCAGATGGCGAAGGCCGGCCTGTTCCGGATCGCGACGCCGAAGTCGTTGGGCGGAGACGAGCTTCCACCCGCCGACATCGTATGCGTGATCGAGGCCGTGGCTGCGGCCGATGCGTCCGTCGGCTGGTGCGTGATGATCGGCTCCACCACAACCGTCAGCCTCGCCTATCTGCCGCACGCCGTTGCCGCCGACATGGTGGCCGACCCCGACATCATCACCGGCGGCGTTTTCGCGCCGATGGGCAAGGCAGTCGTTCAGGGCAACCAGTATCGCGTGACGGGCCGCTGGAGCTGGGCGTCGGGCTCGGCCAACTGCCGCTGGCTTTTCGGCGGCTGCGTGGTGCACGAGGGCGGGGCCCCGCGGATGCTGCCCGGTGGCCGGCCCGATACACGCATGATGGTGATGCCGGCCGACAGCGTGGAACTCATCGACAGCTGGCATGCCGCCGGCCTGAAGGGCAGCGGTTCGGGCGACATGGCGGTGAAGGACCTTCTCGTCCCTCTAAGCCACAGCGTTAGCCTGGTGTCGGACAGCCCGGTGGAACAGGGGCCGCTCTATCTGTTTCCCGTCTTCGGCCTGCTTGCGCTGGGGATCGCGGGCGCTGCCAGCGGCAATGCCCGGGCGGCGCTCGATGCCCTTCGGGACGGGCTCGCCGCGCGCAAGCCCGTCGGATCGTCCCGCTCGGCGGCCGAGCGCGCGACCGTGCAGGTGGAGTTTGCAAAGGCAGAGGCCCTGCTGTCGTCGGCGCGCGCCCTGCTGTTCGAGACGCTGGAGAACGCCTGGAGCGTTGCCACCGCCACGGGCGCGGTTCCGCTGGAAACGCGTGCACGCCTGCGGCTGGCAGCAACCCACATGGTCCGCACCGCGGCAGACGTCACGCGGATCGCCTATGATCTGGGCGGCGGCTCTGCCCTCTATCTGGAAAGCCCGCTGCAGCGGCGGTTCCGTGATGCCCACGCGATGACGCAGCACATGATGGTGCAGCCGGCCACCTATGAACTGGCCGGCCGGGTGCTGCTGGGCCAGCCGGTGGACGCGTCCATGCTATAGGGCGCCGGCCCGTCGAGCGTCGGGGGAAGCAGGGGGTCGAGCGCGCGATAGGCCTTGGGTGTCAGGTGCAGCCAGTCCTGGCGAAAGCGGTCGGGCATGGTGCCGTTGGGCGCCAGCAACGGCCTTGCCGACACGAAGGTAGCGCCGTTCCGCCGCGCAATCTCGGGCAGGGCCGCGTTCAGATCGTCGATGAAGCGTGTCACCCGGCCCCCGAACAGCATCCGCCGCACCGGGTCGGTGCGAACGGGCGGGATCACCTCGATGATCACCAGCTGCGCGCCCATTGCCCTGGCAGCCGCCGCCATCCGGTCGATCGCGGCCCGTGCATCGGCCTGTGCCCGGCTGGCGACCGCAGCATCCGAGAGCGCAGCGGCAACGGCATCATTGGCCCCCACCTGCAGCAACACCTGCGTGGGCCTATATTGTGCCAGGGCCGCCTGAAAGGCGGGCACCAACTGGATCGCGCTTGCGCCGGGCGTGCCGTTCACGACGATCGGATAGGGGCGTTGCGGGCGCGGGTCCCAGTGCGCGATCCGGCTGTCGCCGAACAGCAGCAGCGAGGCGGGGGCTGCCGGCGTTCCCGTGGCAAGGGCCTGGGCCGGCGGAACCTCCAGCAGCGCATGCTTGCCGGCGCGCCACTGTTGGAACGCCAGCACCGCCAAGGCGACGCCGATCACAAGCAGAGCCAGCACTGCCATCAGCAGGCGCGACATGCGGTTCACCGTCCTTCCGGCCATCCCGATGCTCCTATGGGCGGCCCTGCCGAAGCCCGCAAGCAGGGCCGCACCAGTCGGCCGGTTGCCCTGCTGCGGGCCCGCTGCTAGGCGCGGCGCATGGCAGTCGACGACAAGATGGTGATGCGGGTCGCAGGGCTCGCGCGGTTGAAACTGGCGCCAGAAGAGGTGCCGCACCTGACCGGGGAGCTGAACAGCATCCTGGGCTGGATCGACCAGCTGCAGGCGGTCGAGACGGGCGACATCCAGCCGATGAATGCGGTGATCCCGCTGACCCGCGACTGGCGCGCGGATGCGATCACCGCCGGCGACATCCAGTCCGACGTGCTGAAGAATGCGCCCGAGGCGGCGCACGGCTTCTTCGCCGTTCCCAAGGTGATCGAATAATGGCCGCGCTGACCGACCTGTCGCTTGCCGCGATGCGCACAGGCCTGAAGGCAAAGCAGTTTTCCGCCCGCGAGCTGGTCTCGGCCCATGTCGCGGCGATGGAAGCCGCGCGCCCGCTGAATGCCTTCCTGGTGGAAACGCCCGATCATGCGCTGGCCGCCGCCGACGGAGCCGACACGGCGCTGGCTGCCGGCAATGCCGGGCTGCTGGCGGGCATCCCGCTGGGCATCAAGGATCTGTTCTGCACCAAGGGCGTGGAAACGACGGCCTCCAGCCTGATCCTGAAGGGCTTCACACCCACCTATGAAAGCACGGTCACCGCCAACCTGTTTGCGGCCGGCGCCGCGATGCTGGGCAAGCTGAACCTCGACGAGTTCGCCATGGGCTCGTCGAACGAGACCTCGGCCTATGGCCCGGTGATCTCGCCCTGGCGCGCCGAGGGCTCCACGGCCAGGCTGGTCCCCGGCGGGTCGTCCGGCGGCTCCTCGGCGGCGGTGGCCGCACGCCTGTGCGCGGCTGCCACCGGCACGGACACCGGTGGCTCCATCCGCCAGCCTGCCGCCTTCACCGGCATCGCCGGCATCAAGCCCACCTATGGCCGCTGCTCGCGCTGGGGGGTGATCGCCTTTGCCTCCTCGCTGGACCAGGCCGGGGTGCTGGCGCGCGACGTGACGGACTGCGCGCTTGTTCTGGAGGCGATGGCGGGATACGACGCGAAGGATTCGACCTCGCTGAACGCGCCGGTGCCGCATTTTGCGGGCGGGCTGACGGGCAGCCTGAAGGGCAAGCGCATCGGTATCCCGAAGGAATATCGGGTTGATGGGATGGACCCGGTGCTAGAGCGGCTGTGGCAGCAGGGCGTTGACTGGGCGCGCGATGCCGGCGCCGACATCGTGGAGGTGTCGCTGCCCCACACCAAGGAGGCGCTGCCCACCTATTATGTGGTGGCGCCCGCCGAGGCGTCGTCGAACCTCGCCCGCTATGACGGCGTGCGCTATGGCCTGAGGGTCGCGCCCGACGGGGGCAGCCTGTCCGACATGTATGCCGCCACCCGCGCGGCCGGCTTCGGCGCCGAGGTGAAGCGCCGCATCATGATCGGCACCTATGTGCTCTCGGCCGGATATTATGACGCCTATTATCTGAAGGCGCAGAAGGTTCGCGCGCTGATCGCGCAGGATTTCGCCCGCGCGTTTGCGGAATGCGACCTGCTGCTGACGCCCACCGCGCCGACCGGTGCCTTCGAGCTGGGTGCAAAGACCGCCGATCCGATCGCCATGTTCCTGAACGATGTCTTCACCGTGCCGGCCTCGCTTGCGGGGCTGCCGGCCATGTCGATTCCGGCTGGGCTCGATTCCCGGGGGCTTCCGCTCGGGCTTCAGCTGATCGGCCGTCCGCTCGACGAGATGGGCGTGCTGGATGCGTCGTTTGCGCTGGAGCAGCGCGCGGGGTTCAAGGCAGCGCCGACGCGTTGGTGGTGACCGCTCAGGGCTGCGGCGGTGCCTTCGGCCGATAGACGCCCCAGAAGGGCCCAGCCGCCACCCGCTCGATCCGCGCGTCCGACGGAACCGGCCCGTCGCCGTCGCAGGCGACGATGGTGTCGAACCCATAGGTGAATTGGCGCGCGATCCGCTCCTGCCGTTCGGCAACGGGTGCGTCCTCCAGGAACTTTGCCCGCTTCATGCGCGGATCGCCCTGGGTGCGGGCTTCCAGCGCCGCGCGCAACGGCCCGTCCGCTTCCAGCGGCTGCTGGCTGGGCGTGACGAATGTGGGGACGGCCATGTCCTTGGTGAAGGCAAGTGCAGGCATGAGGCCCGAGCAAAGTGGCAGATAGTCCAGCTGGCCCGCCCCGCGAAAGTGGAGGGGGGCCGCGATCCGCCCCAGCTCGAGCGGCTGTGTCTGGGCGAAATAGTCCCGGAAGTGGCGACCGGCCTGTGCATAGCTGGCCGTGACAAGCGCCAGATGCACAAGCAGCAGCAGGCCCATTGCCGTCGTGACGGCCTTTGCCCGGGGGTGGCTCGCGACCAGCGTCAGCCCGCCCGCCAGCAGCGCCATCAGCAGCAAGGGCATGCGATCATTGGTGTAGCCGCTGCCGAACATGTTGGGCGGGATCACCAGCACCATCACGAACGCCAGTGCGACCGCCAGCCGCATGACGGGGGCAAGGCGCAGGATGCCCGCCGCCAGCGCGCCCAGCAGCAGCGCCCAGGTGAGGCCGCCGATCAGCCGGTCGGCCCAGGGGTTCAACGTATCGGACACGCGCAATATCAGGTCGAAACGGTTGATCACCTCCTGCAGCACGCGGGTCGCGAAATTGCCGCGCTCGGCATGGGCGCTCAGGTTGCCGACTGCGGCCGTCACCCCCTGCGGCGCTTCGGCCGTGCGCGACGACAGGAAATAGATGGCCGGCAGGAAGGCAAGCGAGATCAGGCGGCCCGCCCGGACAAGGAGGT
>JBKDAC010000253.1:0-5705 GCA_046316515.1 Sandaracinobacter sp.
CGTCACAGGATGCCGACCTGACCTTTTGACTGCCTCCTGTCGTCCTCAGTACCGCCTGAGGAGCCCCGCCAGCTTGCCCTGGATCTTCACGCGCGACGGAAGATAGCGCTGCGGGTCGTACAGGCTGTTCGCCGGGTCCAGCCGCACCATGCCCTTCTCGCGGTGGAAATATTTCAGCGTGGCATCGGAATTATCGATCAGCGCCACCACGATGTCGCCCTCGCGCGCCTCCTCGCACTTGCGGATCAGCGCGAAGTCGCCGTCGAAGATGCCGGCCTCGATCATGGAATCGCCCGACACCTGCAGTGCATAATGCTCGCCCGGCCCCAGCAGCGCCTGGGGCACCGCCAGCTGCTCATGATCCTCGATCGCCTCGATCGGAAGGCCGGCTGCAATCTTCCCGACCAGCGGCACGGCGGTCGCCGGCGCATCCGCAAGCGCCACCTGCGCCCCCTCCATCGCGCGCCGCGCCCGCGCAGCCGCAAGATCTGCAACCGCTGCCGTCCGTCCACCAGCTGCCGCCTCGCCAGGCAGGCGCATCACCTCCCGCGCGCGCGCCCGGTTGGGCAGCCGCCGCAGGAACTGCCGCTCCTCCAGCGCCCCGATCAGCCGGTGCACGCCCGACTTGGATTTCAGGTCCAGCGCCTCCTTCATTTCCTCGAACGAGGGCGACACACCCGTCTCGCCAAGCCGCTTGTGAATGAACAGCAGCAGCTCATGTTGCTTGGCAGTCAGCATCGGGCACTCCCCGGTCCTTGGAACATGGCAAGAACATTAAGGGAACTCAGCGGAACAGGTCAAACCTGTTTCGGCACCCTTCCAGTCCGGATCAGAGACTTAGGACCGGAACGGTTCCACCCGCCGCCAGCGCCGGCGCGCCCTCCGGCCGCACCAGCAGCACATTGGCCCCGCTCAGCACCGACAGCAGCGAACTGTCCTGGGCCGTCGCGGGTGTCACCACCCCATCGGCCAGCACCGCCCGCAGGAACTGCCGCCGCACCCCGTTCGCCGGCAGGTCCACGGCCGTCCGCGCTGTGCCATAATGGTCGTGCGGGGTCGGATCGCCCCCCATCCGGCGCAGCAGCGGCACCAGGAACAGCCGTGCACAAACGAACGCCGACACCGGATTACCCGGCAGCCCCACCACGATGGCCGCCCCCAGCCGCCCGGCCATCAGCGGCTTGCCCGGCTGCAGCGCAATCCGCCAGAAATCGAGGCGTGCACCCGCCGCCTCCAGCGCGGGTTTCACCAGGTCATGATCCCCCACCGACGCACCGCCCACTGTCACCAGCAGGTCGTGGCCAGCCGCCGCCGCAATCGCGCCAGCAAGCGCGTCGCGCCGGTCCGCCACGATCCCCAGGTCGGTCACCTCGGCAAGGCCACCCAGCAGCGCCGCCAGCATCGGCCCGTTGGAGCTCGCAATCTGCCCCGGCCCCGGCGTCACGCCCGCCGGTACCAGTTCGTCGCCCGTCGACAGCAGCGCCAGCCGCGGCCGCCGATGCACCGGCGCGGCCCCATGCCCCGCCGCCGCCAGCAGCCCGATGCGCTGCGGCACCAGCCGATCCCCCGCCCGCGCCACCACCGCCCCGGCCGCGAAATCCTGCCCGCCCCGCCGGATATGCGCCCCCACGCGCGGCGGACCAGCGTGAGGAAAACGCACCTCCGCGCCCTTCGCCACGGCATCCTCCTGCACGGCCACCGTGTCCGCGCCCTCCGGCACCACCGCCCCGGTAAAGATCCGCACCGCCTCGCCCACGCCCACGCGCCTGGCAAAGGGACGCCCCGCCGCCGATTCCCCCACCACCCGCAAGGGCCCTGGCAGGTCGGCAAAGCGCAGCGCATAGCCGTCCATCGCGCTCACGTCCGCCGGCGGCTGCGTCAGCCGCGCTGCCATATCCTCGGCCATAAACCGCCCCGCCGCCTGCGCCAGCGCCACGGTGTCCGCGCCCAGCGGCACCCCCAGTCCCAGCAGCCGCTCCAGCGCCGCCTCGAACGGCAGCAGCCCCTCAGCCATCGAAATCCGCGGCCCGCCAGTCGCCCGACTTGCCGCCGCGCTTCTCCAGCAGCCGCAGGCCCTCCACCACCATGCCCCGGTCCAGCGCCTTCGCCATGTCATAGACCGTCAGCAGCGCGACTGAGGCCGCCGTCAGCGCCTCCATCTCCACGCCGGTCTGCCCGGCGGTGGCAACGGTCGCCGTCACGGCCACGCCATCGGCCTCCAGCGCCAGGTCCACCGCCACCGAACTGATCGCGATCGGATGGCACAGCGGGATCAGCTCGCTCGTCTTCTTGGCTGCCATGATCCCCGCGATCCGCGCCGTCGCCAGCACATCGCCCTTCTTCGCGGCGCCGTCCCTGATCGCCCCCAGCGCCGCAGCCGACATCCGGATCCGTCCGCCCGCCACCGCAACCCTTGCCGTCACCGCCTTGGCGCCCACATCCACCATATGCGCCTCCCCTGCTGCGTTCAGGTGGGTGAGCCCCCGGGGCGCGACAGGCTCGCTCACCGCCCGCCCAGCAGCCGCAGGGTCGCGGCCTCCACATCGGCCTCCCGCATCAGCGCCTCGCCCACCAGGAAGGTCGTCACGTCCGCCGATTCCGCCAGCCGCGCCAGGTCCGCATGCACCGACAGCCCGGATTCCGCCACAACCAGCCGCCCCTCCGGCATCATCGCCGCCAGCCGCTCCGTGACGCCCAAGTCCACCGTCATCGTCTTCAGGTTCCGGTTGTTCACCCCGATCAGCGGCGTCTTCAGGGCCAGCGCCCGCTCCAGCTCGGCCTCGTCATGCACCTCCACCAGCACATCCAGCCCCAGCGCCAGCGCCTCTGCCTCCAGCTCGGCCATCAACGCATCGGGCCGCGCCGCCACGATCAGCAGGATCGCATCCGCCCCCAGGCTGCGCGACTCCGGCAGCTGATACCGATCCACGATGAAATCCTTGCGCAGCGCCGGCAGCGACGGCGCCGCATGCCGCGCCTGCGCCAGATAGCTGTCCTTGCCCTGGAAATAGGGCTCGTCGGTCAGCACGGAAAGGCAGCTCGCGCCCGCCGCCTCATAGGCCGCCGCAATCTCGCTCGGCGAAAAGTTCGCACGGATCAACCCCTTGGAAGGGCTCGCCTTCTTCACCTCGGCAATCAGGCCAAAGCGTTTCGCCGCCCGCGCCGCCTGCAGCGCGGCAGCAAACCCGCGCGGCGGCCCGAAGGCCCCCACCTCCAGCGTATCCGCCGGGCGCACGCACTTCTTCGCCGCCACATGCGCCTGCTTTGCGTCCAGGATCGGCTGCAGTCTGTCACCCATCGCGGGTTCCTTAGAGTATCCGTTGTGATCAAGCTATCTTTTGGGTCCATGGTCGGTGTGCGCGCAGGAGGCTGGCAAGGATGGGTCGAGCCTTATCTGTGGATTTGCGAGAGCGTGTGGTGGCAGCGATTGATGGCGGGCCAACCCGATATCCTGATCCGGCGCTGGGCCTGGTTCGAGGGCCAGCACGAACATGGCGCGCCGCCATGGCAGGGCGCCAAAGCGGCATGGTCGCCCCCATGGTGCGCGATGGCCCCATCAACCGCGACGCGTTCCCGCCTATGTAACCCAAGTCCTCGTGCCCGGGCTCTCGCCGGGCGACATCAGCCTGCCGCAGCGAAGGCCGGGGTCATCATGGACAATCTGTCGAACCACAAGGTGCCTGCCATCCGCGAGGCCATCGAAGCCGCCGGCGCCGAGCGCACGGTCCACGGCTTGTGGAACGCCATCGGACGCATCCCCCATCTCTACTCCCCGCAGGAAGGCGCCAATTACTCCAGATCATGCGGGTGTGATGCAATATGAACGGAAACTGGTCTAATCGCAGCTGCCTTCGGCTCAATCCAGCCTAATCCCCTGAGACGCAGCCATCGCGGACAGCTCTGCCCGCACATCCACCCCCGGCGTTGCCAGCCAGCGCTCCATTGCGGCGCGCAGGGGCAGCAGGTCCGAGGAGCGGGCCATCGCCTTCACGGGGCCGATGGCGGCCGGCGTGATCGACAGCCGCTCGACCCCGATCGCCATCAGGGCCAGGGCCTCTAGCGGGCGGCCGCCCATTTCGCCGCAGATGCTGACGGGGACGTTGGCGGCATGGGCCTGGTCCACCACCAGCTTCAGATATTTGAGCACGCTGCGCGACAGCCAGTCGTAGCGATCGGCGAGCCGCGGGTTGCCGCGGTCGGCCGCCAGTAGGAACTGGGTGAGATCGTTGGTGCCGACGGACAGGAAGTCGAGGCGGGGCAGAAGCTCGTCGAGGACCATGGCGAGTGCCGGGACCTCAAGCATGGCACCATAGCGGACCTCGACGGCGTGGGGGATGCCGGCGGCGGCGAGGCGGCGGCGCCGGTCCTCGACGATGGCGCGGGCTTCCTCATACTCCCAGGGTTCGGCGACCATCGGGAACATCAGGTGCAGCGTGCGGCCGGCGGCAGCCTCGAGCAGGGCGCGGGCTTGCGCTGCGAGCAGGCCGGAGCGGGCGAGCGCGAGGCGGAGCGCGCGCCATCCCATGGCGGGGTTCTCCTCGCGCTCGCCCCGCTCGTCCATGTAGGGGACGGCCTTGTCGCCGCCGATGTCGACGGTGCGGAAGATGACAGGGCGGTCGCCGGCGGCGTGGAGCACGTCGCGATAAAGGGCGACCTGGCGGCCCTTGCGGGGCAGGGTTGCCGAGACGAGAAACTGGAATTCGGTGCGAAAGAGGCCGATGCCGTCGGCGTTGGTCATGTCGAGCGCCGGCAGGTCGGAGCGGAGGCCCGCGTTCATCATCAGCTTCACGCGCACGCCGTCGCGGCTGGTGGCCGGCAGGTCCTTCAGCTTCTCGAACTCAGCCTGCTTGGCGAGGCGGAGCGCGGTCCGCTCCTCGAAGCTGGCGAGCACGGCCTGGGCCGGGCGGACGAGCAGGGCCCCGGACGTGGAATCGACGAGGACGGGGTCACCTTCGGCCACCTGGTCGCGCAGGTCCTTGACCCGGCCGAGCAGCGGCACGCCCATGGCGCGGGCGAGGATGGTGACATGGGCGGTAAGCGAGCCGTCCTCTAGCGCGATGCCCTTCAGATAGCGGCGATCATATTCCAGCAGCTCGGCGGGGCCGAGGTTGCGGGCGATGAGGACACTGTCCTGCGTGAGGCCGCGCTGGGCGGCGGTGCCCGACTGGCCGGAGACGATGCGGATCAGCCGGTTCGACAGATCCTCGAGGTCGTGCATGCGTTCCCGCAGATAGGGGTCGCTGGCTGCGCCGAGCTTGATGCGCTGGGCCTGGGCGACGGCCTCAACCGCGGCCTCTGCCGTGAGGCCGCCGTCGATGCCGTCGTTGATGCGACGCGCCCAGCCTTCGTCGAACGCGAACATCTTGTAGGTTTCGAGGATGTCGTCATGATCTCCGGGCCCTGCGAAATCGGCGCGGGAGACCATCTGGTCAATTTCCACCCGCATGCGGGTGAAGGCCGATTTCAGGCGTTCGCGCTCGACATCGGCGTCTTTGGCGACCGTGTTGGTGATGACGATGCGGGGTTCGTGAAACACGGCAATGCCGCGGCCCATGCCGTCGACGAGCTTCAGGCCGGGCAGGCGGGCGGGCGTCGTCTCGCGCGCGGGCCTGGCGCTGCTGGCCTCGGCGTCGACGAGGCCAGCGGCCGCGATCAGCTCGGCGAGAACCATGGCGACGGTCTGCAGCGCCTCGATCTCAACCTCT
>JBKDAC010000254.1:0-2901 GCA_046316515.1 Sandaracinobacter sp.
CAAGCGAGAACGCGTAGAACAACGCCGCCTGATCAACGCAACGCTCGCCCATCATCACCGCATCCCCTACCAAGCAGATGCGTACTGAATCAGATACTTAACTACACATCAAGCCAAGAGTTTTTCAACAGAATCGGCCCCAAAGGGCCCGTTCCCCCCTGTCCGGGAGTGCATATCGGGAACCATTGGGGAAGCTGCCTCCGCGGCTTCCTAAGCGCTTGAAAAGTTTGGTGACCCCTACGGGACTCGAACCCGTGTTTTCGCCGTGAAAGGGCGACGTCCTAGACCGCTAGACGAAGGGGCCGTGCTTCGCGGAGAGGCGGGCGATTAGCGGGATGGGGGCGGTGCGTCAAGCGGCAGGCATGGGCATTTGTCCGTTCCTCAGGCCAGCGCCGCGTCCTCCAGCTGCAACTGTGCGCGGGCGCGTCCCTGCCACACATCCGCCGTCACCCGGCCGGCGATATGCACCGGATTGCTGCCGGCACCCATCAGCATCTGTCCCAGCTCGCCCTCCAGGGCGCGGAAGGCGATTCCCTCCACCCGGCCGCCGTCGGGGCCGGTGGCGACGAAGCGCAGATGGGTCTTGGGCTCGGCCTTGCCGACAGGGTCGCATTGCAGCAGGCGCACCGGCCCCACTGCCACGCGAGGGGCCGGCCAGGCCTGGCCGTAGGGGCCGCATGCCTCCAACGCGTTCGCAAGGTCCGGGGTGATGGCCCGGGGAGCAACCGCGAGGTCGATGGAGAGCATCCGTTCAGAACCAGCCGCGGCAACGGGCTCTGCCAGCGTTTCCGCCAGCCAGGCCGTGAAGCGCTCCAGCTGTCCGGCCTCTACCGTCACCCCGCAGGCCATGGCGTGGCCGCCACCTTCGCGGATCAGCCCATGTGCCTTGGCAGCCAGGATGGCAGCGCCCAAGTCGACACCCGGGATCGAGCGGCCGGATCCCTTGGCCGTGCCGTCCTCACCCAGAGACAGGACAAGCGCGGGGCGGTGCAGGCGTTCCTTCACCCGGGCGGCAACGATGCCGACAACCCCCGGGTGCCAGCCGGCACCCGCCACCACGGCAACCGGGCTGTTGGCCTGGTTGCTTGCCGCCGCCAGCGCCTCCGCGGTCACCTCGGCCTCGATCGCGCGGCGCTCCTGGTTCAGCCGGTCGAGTTCGATCGCGATCCGGCCGCATTCGTTCGCGCACTCGCTGGCTAACAGGCGCACCCCCAGGTCGGCCTGGCCGACGCGGCCGCCGGCGTTGATTCGCGGCCCGAACTGGAAGCCCAGGTCGTCGCAGCGGGGCGCGCGGTCCAGCCGGGCGATATCGGCAAGGGCACTGAGGCCGGCGGACCCGCGCTGGCCCATGCGGCGGAGCCCCAGCGTCACGAAGGCACGGTTGAGACCGGTCAGCGGCACGACGTCGGCAACCGTGCCCAACGCCACGATGTCGAGCCATTCGGCGAGATTCGGTTCCGGTGCAGCCGCGAAATGGCCGCGGCGGCGCAGTTCGCGATTCAGGGCGACCCCCACGAGGAAGGCGAGCCCGGCCGTGCACAGCGTGCCGTGGACGGCGGCTTCGGGGGTTTCATCCAACCGGTTCGGGTTCACGATGCCCAGCGCAGGCGGAAGGGCGGTCGAGGCCTTGTGGTGATCGACCACCAGCAGGTCGAGACCGGCGGCGCGGGCGGCCTCGAGCGGCCCGAAGGCCTGGGTGCCGCAATCCAGCAGCACCACCAGCTCGGCGCCTGCCTGCTGCAGCTCCAGAAGGGCTGTCGCCGACGGGCCATAGCCCTCGAGGATGCGGTCGGGAATATAGGGGACGGCATTCGCTCCAAGCGCGCGAAGGTGGCGCCAAAGGAAGGCGGCCGATGTCGCGCCATCGACGTCATAGTCCGCGAACAGGACGATCCGCTGGCCGCCCTGCACGGCATCGGCCAGCCGGGCGGCGACCACTTCCATGTCGCGGAACAGGCTGGGGTCTGGCAGCCAGTCCCTCAGCGTCGGCTTCAGTGTGCGGGCGATGTCGGCCTGCGCGCAACCGCGGCTGAGAAGCAGCTGGGCGGCGAGCTCGTCGACGCCCATGCGGTCAGCCGCGCCCAGCGGCAACGGCTGGGAGCGCCAGCGCCAGCCTCGGCCAGTGGCCGAACGCGCAACATTGAGGACCATGTCTGCCATGCGAGCCGCAGACGTCGCTGCTGCTTTGCGCAGTGTCAAGGTCGCCCACGCCGAATGGGGGCATGGTCCTGCCGCTGCCATTATCGCCGCGTCCGATCACAGATATGTGCCGAATGCGTTTTCACAAGGCCGCGCAGCAGGTTAGTCACGTTGCCGCTGAAAAGCGCAACCAAAGCTGAGGGGAGACGACATGCCGAGGACCTCCATATCCACAATCGCCCTGGTGACAGCGCTGCTGGCGCCGATGGCCCTTTCGGGGATTGCCGCCAAGCCGGCCCCGGCGGCAACCGGTGCGCCGACCGGCCGCCCGATGACCAACCAGGACTGGTGGCCCCAGCGCCTGAACCTGCAGCCGCTGCGCCAGCATGCAGCGACCTCCAATCCAATGGGCGCGGACTTTGATTATGCGAAGGAATTCGCGACGCTCGATATCGCGGCAGTCAAGAAGGACATCGCCGCGCTGATGACCACCTCGCAGGACTGGTGGCCGGCGGACTTTGGCCATTACGGCCCCTTCTTCATCCGCATGGCTTGGCACTCGGCTGGCACCTACCGCACGTATGATGGGCGCGGCGGGGCGGACGGCGGGCAGATCCGCTTCGAGCCGCTGAACAGCTGGCCCGACAATGTGAACCTGGATCGCGCGCGCCGACTGCTGTGGCCGATCAAGCAGAAGTATGGCCTGAAGATCAGCTGGTCCGACCTGATGGTGCTGACCGGCAATGTCGCGCTGGAATCCAT
>JBKDAC010000255.1:0-22201 GCA_046316515.1 Sandaracinobacter sp.
CAGCAGCAGGGTCGCGGCCGCCACCCCCTTCTTCCCCGTGCGCAGCACGTTGGTCGCGCCGATGTTGCCCGATCCGATCGCGCGAATGTCCCCTCCACCCGAAAGCGCGGTCAGGATCAGCCCGAAGGGAATGGAGCCCAGGAGATAGCCGATGCCGGCCCAGAGAATGATGTCCATCACGTGCGCGAGCGTAGCGCCGTCATCCGGATGCAAGCAAGCGGGGCTGCAACCGCCCCGGTCAGAACTGCCGCCGCGCTGCCAGCACCCAGGTGCGAGGTGGTATCGGATAGCCGATCCCCAGCAGGCTTGTCGTCGGCGCATCCTCGTTCAGGCAGTTCCGGCAGGTCAGCGTCAGCAGCCAGTTGTCGTCGTCGGTCCGGACCGCGAGCCCGCCATCCACCAGCAGGGTTGCCGGCGCGCCGGGCCCCACATTCAGAAGGTCGGTCTCGTGCGCCGAACGCCACAGCAGGTCGATCGTCGGGCTTAGAATCGCGCCGGACGATGGCACCGGCACGTCCCAGCGCCCGCCGGCGCCGATGGTGAAATCGGGCGTGAACATCGGGTCGGCCGCCACCAGCGCGCGGCGGTAGGAGGCATCCTGCCAGGTGAGGTTGGCATAGAGGTTGAGCCCATCCAGCGGCCGCGCCGTCAGCTCCGCCTCCACGCCTCTGTTGCGCAGATCGCCCACTGTGCTGGCCCCAAACTGCGGAACGCCGCCAACCACGGCAGCGCCGGTCGCCTGATGGTCCGACACATCCAGCAAGAAGGCGGTCAGCTTGGCATCCAGCCGTCCGCCGAAGCCGCGCGCGGCAATTCCGGCCTCGTAGGTCCAGGCCGTCTCGGCTGCGAAAGCCCTTTGCGTCCCCGGGGTCAGCCCCCGCTCGTTCCAGCCGCCGGGCCGGTAGCCCCGCGCCACATTCGCGAACAGGGCCGCATTCTCGCCAAGCGCAAAGCTCGCCGAGGCCCGAGGTGTCCAGATGCCCGTCGAAATTGTCCCGGGCGCAGCACCGCCCGGCTGCCCGAAGCTGCGCTCCTCATCGGTGTAGCGAATCCCCGCGCCAAGAGTCAGCCGGCCAAGCGCCAGCGTCGCATCCGCAAACCCGGCCAGCGCCTGCGTGTCGGTGCGAACCACACGGTCCGCCAGCAGGCTCAACGCGCCCGTTGCTTTTCCATTCTCGGCCGTCAGCAGGTCGGCCATGTCGCGGGTGGCGCTACTATCGATGATCTGTCCGCCCACCACATAGGTCAGAGCCCCGTCGAACACCCGCCCGGTCAGCCGCACCTCCTGGCTCGTCTGCTGCTCCTGCGCGTCGGTCAGCAGCGTGAAGCCGCCATTGGCAAAACCCCGCACCGGGCCGCCACCATTGCCGGGCAGGCCCCGCCCATCAGCAAAGTCCAGCCCGGATTGCTCGCGGCTGTCCCACCAGCCGGTGATCATCTCCAGCGAATGGCTGTCGCCGCGCCAGCCGACATTCGCCGTCAATAGTGTGGTCGACACCCGACTTCCAAGGCGCTGCCCCGCCTTTTCACCGGCCACAGACACGTCGAACTGCGGCACGCCCCCCAGCCGCCTGGCCGTGGTCAGCCCGGTCGTCAGGCTCCGCCCATCACAGTCCGAGGGGGCGGCCGGATTGCAGGTGAAGCTGGCGATCAGCTCGCCCGCGTCCTCCACATAGGCCAGCGAAACATTCAGGCTCAGCCGGTCCGTCGCGGCGACCCGGGCCGCCAGCCGGATCCCGGCACGGTCGCGGTCGTTCACCTTCTCGCCGGTCGTCTGGTTGCGGGCGAAGCCGTCATCGTCCGACACATAGGCCGACAGCTTCACCGCCAACACGCCCAACGGCACATCCACCGAGCCGCGCCCCATCTTGCGGTCATAAGTACCCCAGGCACCGCCGATGAAGCCCCCCAGCGTGTCCGATGGGGCAGCCAGCGTCAGCAGCACGGCGCCGCCGCTGGTACCACGGCCCATAAGCGCACCCTGGCCGCCACGCAGCAGTTCCACCGATTGCAAGTCGAACAGGGCAAAGGCCTCGCCATCGCGGTCGCCCAGCGGCACCCCGTCGACGAACAGGCCAACTGCCGACGCAAGGGGCGCCACCGTGCTGCTGTTGCCAAGCCCGCGCACCGAATAGGAAAGCTGCCCCCGCCCGGCGAGCGGCGCCGCCATCAGCCCGGGCACCCGCGCCTCGGGAAGCAGCCGCCAGGGATCGCCCCGGGCCCCGAGATCGTCGGCGGTCAACCGCGTTTCGGCAAGAACCGGCAGCGGAGGCAGCATGGTCGAGACAGGCAACGGAGTCTCCGCCTGCGCCGGCGCCTCGGACAATGCGGGCGCAGACAGGCCAAACACAAGGGCAACCGAACCCAGCAGATGCGCGCGCATTCCGTCTCCCTTCCACCAGCCACGCCGCCTGACGCAGCCCGTCGGAACTGCCCCAGCCCTTCACAAATGTCGAGCGGCAAGACAGGGAGACAGGATGCCGCCCGCCGTCACCGCGCTTCTCTGGCTCCATGTCGGCGCAGCGCTGGTCTGGGCCTGCTGTGCCCTTGTCGTCATCCTGGCGCCGGATCGGGCGGCAGTCGCCCGCGTGGGGGATGCCTGTGCGGCCCTGTTCGCGGCTGCTGCCATGCCGTTCACGGGGCAGGGCGGCTGGTGGGTCGACATGCCAGCGGATTACATGGTCCCGGCCATTGTCGGCCTTGCCCTGCTGCTCGGCACCTTGGGCAGCCAGCGCCTGCTCGGCCGGCTGGCGGCCATCGCACTGGCCGGCTTCTTCCTGACGCTGGGTCTTGCCAGTGTCCGCAACGGCGGGCCGCTTGCCGTCCCCGTGGCGGCAAAGGCGATGCTGCTCGGCCTGTCGCTTGCACTTCTGCCCTGGCGCGCGGCTGCCCGCGCGCGGGCGCTGTTCCTTCTGATCCTGCTGATGGCCGGGGCCATGATCGGCATCCACCGGGAAATCCCGTTCGGCTGATCCCGACACCCCCCAAAGGAAAGGGACCTGCGCGGACTATTCCGGCAGGCCCCTGAATTCCCCGGCCCGAAGGCGGATCAGACGGGCTTGGGCGCCATGATCATCAGCATCTGCCGGCCTTCCATGCGCGGCAACTGCTCGATCTTCGCATAGTCCACGCTGTCGTCGCGAACCCGTTCCAGCAGCTTCAGGCCAAGCTGACCATGGGCGAGCTCGCGGCCGCGGAAGCGCAAGGTCAGCTTCACCTTGTCGCCTTCCTCGATGAACTTCTTCACCGACTTCATCTTTGTCTCATAATCATGATCGTCGATGTTCGGGCGCATCTTGATCTCCTTGATCTCCTGCACCCGTTGCGTCTTGCGCGCGGCAGCCGCCTTTTTCTGCGTCTCGTACTTGAACTTGCCCACGTCCAGAAACTTGCACACCGGCGGGTCCGCGTTCGGGCTCACTTCCACAAGGTCCAGCCCCACTTCCTGCGCCATGGCAAAGGCTTCCCGGGTGTACATCACCCCCAGATTCTCGCCATTCTCGTCGATCACCCGCACCTTGGGCACGGTAATGAATTCGTTGTAGCGCGGGCCGTTCAGCGGTTGGGGGGCCGGCCCGATCGGGCGCCTCATCATCGGCGGTTGTATGGTCGTTTCTCCTGACGTTGGTGTGGGCCTGTCATATTAGGCGCTTTCCGCCTCAAACGAAAGGCCGCCCGCCCAGTTCCCGCGCGGGAGTGGCCCGGCTGCACAGCCTGTGCGGCTAGTCCGGCAACGGGATGAACTCGTCCTCGTCGGGAATCGGCGCCCAGCGTCCGCTGAACGGGCCGGCGGCCCAATCCGCCTTCGCGGCATCGATCAGCGCCTGCTCGCTTGCCACCAGGTTCCACCACACAAGCCGCGGCCCGTCCATCGGCGCGCCGCCCAGCAGCATCACGCGGGCCGGGGTGTCGGCGCGGAACCAGCCCTCGCCACCGCCATCGGGCAGGATCAGCATGGTGCCGGACGGCACGGTATCGCCGCTGTACATCGTCACCTCGCCTGTCGCGACATAGATCGCGCGCTCGGCATGCTCTTGCGGCAGGTGCACCGTCGCCCCGGCCTCGGCCTCCACATCGATATAGAAGGTCGGGTGGCTGAACTTGACAGGCGAGGTTGCTCCGAAGGCAGCGCCGGCGATCAGCGTCCGCCGTGCGCCGTCGATAGTGATGGTCGGCAGCGTAGCCGCCGGATGGTGGTCGAAAGCAGGCGGGCACTGTTCGTCGGCCTTCCGCAGCGCCACCCAGCTCTGGATTCCGTGGATCCGGTGGCCTGATGCGCGCAGGTCAGGCGGGGTGCGTTCGGAATGCGCGATGCCGCGTCCGGCCGTCATCCAGTTCACCGCGCCCGGCCCGATGTCCAGAACCGTGCCCAGCGTGTCCTTGTGGCGCAGCCCGCCCTCGAACAGATAGGTCACGGTTGCAAGCCCGATGTGCGGGTGCGGCCGCACGTCGATGCCCGTCCCCGGCGCAAATTCTGCTGGGCCCAGATGGTCGAAGAAGATGAACGGGCCCACCATCCGCCGGCTGTGGTGCGGCAACAGCCGCGCCACCGAAAACCCGCCCAGATCCCGCGGCTTTCCGTCGATCCTCAACATCGCTTGCTCCTTGCGAATCCGCTGCCACCCCGCCGTGCTTTCTTACCATCCTTTGCCGACACCACGCACCCGGTTTCGGCAGCTTGCCTGCGGCCACCACTCCTCCGAAGCTGGGGCCAGGGAACAAAGGGGAGAGACATGCAGCAACTGGCAGGCAAGGTCGCCTTCGTGACGGGCGCAGCCTCGGGAATCGGCCTCGGCATCGCGACCGCGCTCGCCCAATCGGGCGTCAAGGTGATGATGTCCGACATCGACGGCGCAGGCTTGGCCGCCGAGGTTGCGAAGCTGAAGGCCACCAACGCCGATGTCGAAGGCTTTCGCGCCGACGTCTCGCTAAAGGCCGAGCTGCAGGCCGCGGCCGAAGCCACCGTCGCCCGCTTCGGCGGCGTGCACATCCTCGTCAACAACGCAGGCGTCGGCGGCGGGGGCAATTATGGCGAGTGGGACGACGCCGGCTGGGACTGGGTGATCGGCGTCAACCTGCTGAGCGTGGTGTGGGGGATCGAAATCTTCGGCCCGCTGATCGAGGCCGCCATCGCCGGCACCGGCGACCGGGGCCACATCGTCTCCACAGCCTCCATGGCCGGCCTGATCGCGGCCGTC
Organism: Sandaracinobacter sp.; assembly: GCA_046316515.1. Lineage (GTDB taxonomy): Bacteria > Pseudomonadota > Alphaproteobacteria > Sphingomonadales > Sphingomonadaceae > Sandaracinobacteroides. The sequence goes on from JBKDAC010000255.1 coordinate 5,199, forward strand.
GCGCCGGGCTACAATGTCACCAAATATGGCGTCGTCGCCCTGTCCGAAGGCCTGCGCCCGGCGCTCGGCGCACGCGGCATCGGCGTCTCTGTCCTCTGCCCCGGCTTCAACCGCACCCGCATCATGGAATCGGCGCGCGCAATCCCCGAACGCCTCGCCGGCCGCGTCGCCCTGGCCGACCCGACCGCCCTTCCGAACGAGTTCGCCAAGGTCGCAATCGCTGCGATCGAGAATGGCATCGACCCGCTCTACGTCGGCGAGCTGGTGGTGGAAGGCATCGAGGGCGACTGGCCCTACATCTTCACCGACACCGATTTCGAAGGCGCCGTCGACGCCCGCTTTGCTGAAATCAAGGCCGGTTTCGACCGCATCCGCGCCCGAACACCCCGCCGCTGAACGCCGCCTATTCGGCGGCCTCGTCAATGTTCCTCATTCTGCCGCTTCCGCGTCGGGCGGCGGCATATTGTGGCCCAGCAGCTTCAGGATCTCGGCGGCCGCTTCCACCACATTGGTGCCCGGCCCGAAGATCGCCTGCACGCCTTCCTTGCGCAGGAACTCATAATCCGGCGCCGGGATCACCCCACCGGCCACCACCTTGATGTCGCTGCGCCCGGCCTGCTTCAGCGCGCCGATCAGCGCCGGCACCAGGCTCATGTGGCCGGCCGCCAGGCTGGAGGCGCCCACCACGGCGGCGCCGAAGTCGATCGCCAGCTTCGCCGCCTCGTCCGGCGTCTGGAACAGCGGCCCCACCATCACCTCGAAGCCGAGATCGGCATAGGCCGATGCCACCACCTTGGCGCCGCGGTCGTGCCCGTCCTGCCCCATCTTCACCACCAGCACGCGGGGCGCCCGGCCATTGCGGGCGGTCAGGCTCTCCACGCCCGCCATCACGGCTCGCGCCAGCGGCTGCTTTGCCAGCATCGGGCCATAGATGCCCGTCACCGTCTTCACCTCGGCCACATGGCGGCCGAACACATCCTCCAGCGCGTCGGAAATCTCGCCCAACGTGCAGCGCACCCGCGCCGCGTCCACCGCCAGCGCCAGCAGATTGGCGCTGCCCTTTGCGCCATCACGCAGCGCGTTCAGCGCCGCTGCCACCTTCGCGCTGTCCCGCGTCTGCCGGATCGTCGCCAGCCGCGCCACTTGCGCGTCGCGCACCGCCTTGTTGTCCACCACCAGCAGCTCGGGCGTATCGTCGTTCGCCGGCTTGTAGCGGTTCACCCCCACGATCACCGTGCCGCCGGAATCGATCCCCGCCTGCTTGGCAGCCGCCGCCCGCTCGATCTCGGCCTTGGGCCAGCCGCTGGCGACCGCCTTGGTCATGCCGCCCATGCCCTTTACCTGCTCGATCAGCTCCCAGGCCCTGGTCGCGAGATCCTGCGTCAGCGCCTCCACATAGTAACTGCCGCCCAGCGGATCGACGACGTTGCAGATGCCCGTCTCTTCCTGCAGCACCAGCTGGGTGTTGCGCGCAATCCGGGCGGAGAAATCCGTCGGCAGCGCGATCGCCTCGTCCAGCGCATTTGTGTGCAGGCTCTGCGTGCCGCCCAGCGCTGCCGCCAGCGCCTCCACCGTGGTGCGGATCACATTGTTGTAGGGGTCCTTCTCCTGCAGGCTCACCCCGCTCGTCTGGCAGTGGGTGCGCAGCATCCAGCTCTTGGGGTCCTTGGCGCCGAAGCCCTGCATGATGCCCGACCACAGCAGCCGCGCCGCGCGCAGCTTCGCCACTTCCATGAACAGGTTCATGCCGATCGCGAAGAAGAAGCTCAGCCGCCCGGCAAAGGCATCGACATCCAGCCCCTGGGCTTGGGCCGCCCGCACATAGTCCATCCCGTCGGCCAGCGTGAAGGCCAGCTCCTGCACCGCGGTCGCGCCGGCTTCGTGCATGTGATAGCCGCTGATCGAAATGCTGTTGAATTTCGGCATGTTGGCGGATGTGAAGGCGATGATGTCAGCCACGATCCGCATGCTGGGATCTGGCGGATAGATATAGGTGTTGCGGACCATGAACTCCTTCAGAATGTCGTTCTGGATGGTCCCGTCCAGCTTCGCCTGCGGAACACCCTGCTCCTCGGCGGCGACGATATAGAAGGCAAGGCAGGGCAGAACCGCGCCGTTCATCGTCATGGACACCGACATCTGGTCCAGCGGGATCCCGTCGAACAGGATCTTCATGTCCTCCACGCTGTCGATCGCGACACCGGCCTTGCCCACGTCACCCGTCACGCGAGGGTGATCGCTGTCATAACCCCGGTGGGTCGCCAGATCGAAAGCGACCGACAGGCCCTTCTGCCCGGCCGCCAGGTTGCGCCGGTAAAAGGCGTTGCTCTCCTCAGCCGTGCTGAACCCCGCATCTTGCCGGATGGTCCAGGGCCGGCCGGCATACATGGTCGCCCGCACGCCGCGGGTGAAGGGCACAAAGCCCGGCAGGCCCGGCGGCAGCGCCGGCAGGTCGTCGGCCGTGTACAGCGGCTTGACGTCGATCCCCTCCGGCGTGCGCCAGGTCAGGTCACGCCCCTTCACCTCGCCGGCCGCCAGCTTTTCCCAATCGGAAATCGTCGGTTCGTCTGCCATCATCATTGCCTCCAGTGCCGGGCCGGCATGATGCCTAGCCCGCGCACCTGTCAACTTCCGCCCTTTTGCCAGCCCCACCCTTGATCGCATGCCCCACCTGCCCGATAGGGGTCGGCATCGGATTGCACGCGCGCACACGGCCGCTGGCGCTTCGAACGCCCCCCATCCCACACAAGGACCCGTTTCGTGGCCGCCTACAAAGACCCCTCCTTCCAGGATCGCAACGCTGCCGCCGCCAAGGCGAAGCAGAAGGCGATCGAACAGCTGAAGGCCAAACCCCCCGTCGACCCCGCCATCCTTGAGGAAAAGCGCCTGGCGCGCGAAGCCAGGGAAAAGCTGATCGCCGACGAACGCGCCGCCAAGGCCGCCGCCATCGCCGCCACCAAGGCCGAAGCCGCCGCGAAACTGGCCGCCGAAAAGGCCGAAGCCGACGCAATCGCCGCCGAAAAAGCCAGCCGCTCCAAACCCGCAACCCCGGCCGAGATGAAGGCAGCACGGGATGCGCGCTATGCGGCGCGCAAGGCGCGGCAGTAGGGGCTTCTGGCAAGGTGCCCAAGGGCTCTGCCCTTGGAACCCGGCAGGGAAATGATTTCCCTGCACCATCGATTTTCCTGTAGCGCTTTGGATCATCACCCTGGGCTTGCCCGGGATATAGCTTTCACTGCGCCTTCGGCACGGACGTCCGTCCAGAGTGCTTGGCTATGGGCCGACGCGCGTCCCCATGCTTACGCGCTCTTCAATTTCGTAGCCATGCCGACGATAGAAGGATGCAACCGTTTCATTGCCGGCCCTGATCTGCAGATTGGCCTTGCCGCAACCCAGACGCGTCAATCGATCTTCGGCTTCCTTCAGCAGGGCTGATCCTATGCCCTCTCGCTGCCGCTCAGGCTTCACGGCGATCGTGTAAAGCCAGCCTCGATGGCCATCATACCCTGCCATCGCAGTGCCAATGACCTCTCCTGCGTCTTCGGCAACAATGAACAGGTCGGGCTGGAGCCTACGCTTTTCCGGGATCGCGACCCTTGCCTTGTTCCACGGAGGATCCGACGGAAAAACGGACTCCCAGAGCCGCTCGACTCCAGCGAAATGCGTTTCTCTATAGGTGGCGATGTCGACCATCGCGTCTGGTAGCGTGCAGAAGCTGATGGCTGCAATGGGGTTGCAAACGATGATGCCCGTCATGCGGGTTGCGCCGCAGGCATTGAGACCGCGATGCACAAGCCGTCGTTGCGGTGGCAAAGCCGCCTAAAGTCCGAGGGTGCAGGGAAATGATTTCCCTGCCCGCCGGAGGCCCTTCTTAACTGTCCAGCGACCTACGCAGCTGGTTGATATCCCGATCCAGCTCATGGTCCGTCGCGCGCAGGGATTCGATCCGCTTCACGGCGTGCATCACGGTCGTGTGGTCGCGCCCGCCGAACCTCCGCCCGATTTCCGGCAAAGACCGCGGGGTCAGCATCTTCGCCAGGTACATGGCGACCTGCCGGGGTCGGGCCACTTCGCGGGCGCGGCGTGGGGAGATGAGGTCGTTGATCTTCAGCGCATAGTGGTCGGCGACGCGGCGCTGGATTTCGTCGATCGTCAGCTTGCGCGAATGGGCGCGGAGCACGTCGGCGAGGACTTCACGGGTGAAGTCGAGGTCGAGTTTGCGGCCGACGAGGTTGCTGTAGGCGATGACGCGGTTGAGGGCGCCTTCGAGTTCGCGGACGTTGGCGACGATCTTCCGGGCCAGGAACTGGACCACGTCGTCCGGCACCTGGGCGCCGGGCATGGCGGCGAGCTTGGTGGTGAGGATGTTGTAGCGCAGTTCGAAGTCGGCCGGGTTGATGTCGGCGACCAGGCCCCAGGCGAGGCGCGAGAGGATTCGCGATTCGATGCCTTCGAGATTCTGGGGGGAGCGGTCGGCGGAGATCACCAGCCAGCGGCCGGCCGAGATGATCTCGTTCATGGTGTGGAAGAATTCTTCCTGGGTGGATTCCTTGCCGGCGATGAACTGCACATCGTCGACCATCAGCAGGTCGGCCGAGCGCAGGCGCTGCTTGAAGGCGATGGTGTCCTTGGCGCGGAGCGCGGCGAGAAATTCCACCATGAACTTCTCGGCCGAGAGGTAGACCACCTTGGCCTTCGGGTTGGCAGCGAGCACCTGGGACCCGATGGCGTGCATCAGGTGGGTCTTGCCGAGGCCGGTGGGGCCGTGGAGGAACAGCGGGTTGAAGCCGGCGGCCTTGCCGGAGGTGACGGCGGACGCCAGCGTGTGGGCGGCGTTGAAGGCGAGCTCGTTCGACTTGCCGACCACGAAGCTGTCGAAGCTGTAGCGCGGTTCGAAGCAGGACTGTTCGGACAGCAGTGGGCCTTCGGCGGATTCGGATTCGGCCGCCACGATGGCGGCGCCGGCGCCCACGTCGATCGTCACCTGCCGGATTCCGGGGATGTGCTGGGCAAAGGCGTGGCGCAGCCGGTCGGCGAAGTGGTTGCGCACCCAGTCCGCCATGAAGCGCGAGGAGACGCGCAGGCGCACCTCGCCGTTGGAGACACCCGAAAGCTGGAGGGGCTTCAGCCAGCTGTTGAAGGTCTTTTCGCCGAGGTCGGACAGGAGGTGGGCGCGCACCAGGCCCCAGGCCCTGAGCGCCTGGGCATCGACCGCGCCGCGCACCGCATCGGGCACCAGGCCCCCGGCAAGTGACGGGTCTGCGAGCATGGGGTCTGCGGCGAGCTGCGCATCTGCCAGCCGATCGATTGCGGGCAGCGGCTGCCGGGCAGGCAGGGCGGACTGTGGTGTGTGCATCGTCAAGGGGGACCTGCCTGCTGGAACTGGGGGACCGCTTCGGAAAGAAGCGACTATGGGCTGAAGGGTGGGCGGGTGCCCGGGCCCTGTCAGCCGGCCCGCAGGTCCAGCGGAATCGCGGCAGGAAGGCAGGCGGGTCGTCCGAGGGGTTTCCAGGCGAGGGCGTGGTGGCGGCTGCGGGAGACCCCCCAGGACATGCTGTCCTGCGTGCCGGCTTGCGAACCGGTGAAACGGCCGGCGTTGCCTCCCGCCTGGCCTTTAAGTGTGACTCGACCCATTTTTCTTGTGCCCTCCCGAACGTTCAATGCCGTCCCTTTTTCGGACGCGATAGCGTCCGGATCATTTGGCGCACGCAAGGCTCCGGAGTTTTTCCGGGGGTTGCATGCCATGTTGTTGGTCTGCCGGGCAGCCCTGGCAGGAGTGGATGATTCGCCCCTTCCCTTCAGGCGGTCAGCGCCGACTTGAGCCATCTTAAATCAGCGTCCCGCGACTGACACAAGGCCGCAAAATTGCGTCCACGGCAAATAATTCGATTGACAGCGCAAACCCCGGATTCTTCGCAGATTTTCTGTATCATATTGAAAATAAAGCGCTAAATTGGTGTCGCAAATGTTGCAGATTTGCGAATCGGAAGCGGCAGCCGCAGAGCCCCCTTCTGCCAACTGCTTGGCTGCACAAAGCAAAGCGGGCGACCCCGCAGGGCCGCCCGCCGTGACACAGCCGTGTCGGTTCGATGACCAGTCGGCAAACGCCGACCGGCGCCCGGATCAGGCCAGGGCGGAGACGCGCTTGGTCAGCCGCGACAGCTTCCGCGAGGCCGTGTTCCGGTGCAGCACGCCCCGGGCCACGCCGCGATCGAGCTCGGGCTGCGCCGCCAGGAGGGCGGCCTGTGCGCCGGCCTTGTCGCCCGCGAGGATAGCCGATTCGACCTTCTTCACCTGCGTGCGGATGCGCGACAGCCGCGCCTTGTTGACCGCTGCGCGGCGGGCGTTGCGCCGAATCCGCTTTTCTGCCTGAGGCGTGTTCGCCATAAAACCAGTCTCTCCAACACAATCCGACCGGCGAGGCCATGCCTGCCGGAAAGGCGGCGCACCTACGTCGGCGCCGCCGCACTGTCAAGCGGGGAGGGCCGACTCAGCGCTGGCAGGCCGAGCAGTGGAAGGTGGAGCGGCCTTGCTGGACACGCCGGCGGACCGGCGCGCCGCAGCCGGGGCAGGGCTGCGATTCGCGGCCATAGACGCGGAAGCTGTGCTGGAAATAGCCGAGGTCGCCCGACACCTGAGCGTGGTCGCGCAGGGTCGATCCACCTGCCACGATCGCGCGTTCCAGCGTCGTCTTGATCACCTTCACCAGTGTTTCCAGACGTTTGGGTGCAATCGCGCCGGCCATGCGGGCGGGGTTGATGCCAGCTTCGAACAGCGCCTCGCAGGCATAGATGTTCCCGATTCCCGCGACCGTGTGCTGATCGAGGAGGAGGGCCTTGATCGATGTGCGGCGGCCTGCGGCGCGGGCAGCGAGCCAGCTGCCGGAAAAGCTTTGCGACAGGGGTTCGGGGCCGATTCCGGCGAGCAATGGGTGGGCGGAGGCGGAAGCGGTGGGCGCCAGGTGCATCGAACCGAAGCGGCGATGATCATTGTAGGCAAGCGTCCCACTTTGCATCACGAACAACACATGGTCGTGCGTTCCGGGTTCGCCGGCCAGCATGTGGAAGCGGCCCGACATGCCCAGGTGGACGATCAACGTGTCGCCGCGGTCGGTCTCCATCAGGCCATATTTGGCCCGGCGGGAAAGGCCGGTGACGGTGGCGCCGGTCAGCCGCTGGCCCAGGTCCGCCGGCAGCGGCCAGCGCAGATCCGGCCGGCGCGCGACCACGCGCACGATCCGCTGGCCCAGCATCAGGGGGCGGAGGCCGCGGACGACGGTCTCGACTTCGGGAAGCTCAGGCATGTGGGATGCTGTGCGGCATGCGGTGCCATCGCCAGTGGCACGGATGGCCGCCACGCGCTAGACGGGCCCCTATGAAAGAACCGGCGACCGATCAGACCAACCCTTCTGAACCGCGCGTGTCCCTTGGCTTCAAGGATGTGGCGCCTGCCGAAAAGACGCGCGCGGTGCGCGACATCTTCGAGCGGGTGGCCCCGCGCTACGACCTGATGAACGACCTGATGTCGGGCGGCATGCACCGGTTGTGGAAGGATGATTTCGTCAAGCTGCTGAAGCCGCAGCCGCACGAGCATATCCTGGACCTGGCCGGCGGGACGGGGGACATCGCCTTCCGGATCGCGCAGCGCGGCGCGCAGGTGACGGTGGCCGACATCAACCCTGGCATGCTGGCGGTGGGCCGCGAACGGGCGGTGAAGAAGGGCTTTCCCGACCTGCAGTTCGTGGAGGCCAATGCCGAGGAAATGCCGTTTGGCGATTCGACCTTCGATGCAGTGACGATCGCGTTCGGCATCCGCAACGTGACCGATATCCCCAAGGCGCTGAAGGACATCCACCGGGTGCTGAAGTGGGGCGGGCGTTTCTTCTGCCTGGAGTTTTCCACCAGCACCTGGCCGGGCTTTGCCGAGGCCTATGACCTTTATTCCATGAAGGTGGTACCGCGGATCGGGGCGGCGGTGGCGCGGGATGCCGACGCCTATCAGTATCTGGTCGAATCGATCCGGCGCTTCCCAGACATGCCGGGCTTTGCCCGCATGGTGGAGGAGGCGGGCTTCCGGCAGGTGAAGGCAAGGCCGATCCTGGGCGGCGCGGTCGCGATCCACAGCGGCTGGAAATACTGACCGGACGATGCTGCGCGGGATCGGGCATGGCTGGCGCCTGTTGGGCGACGCCCGGCGTCTTGCCCGACACGGGGCGCTCAGGCCGTTCGAGACGCATCCCGATGTGCCGGCCTTCGCGCGATTCGGGGCGCGGGTGCTGCGGTTCGGATCCGGGGCGCCGGAAACGCCGGACTTTGCGGGCGGGCTGAAGGATTGCGGGCCGGCGGCGGTGAAGCTGGGGCAGGCGCTGGCGACGCGGCCCGACCTGGTGGGGCTTGCGGCTGCCGAGGACCTGAAGCGGCTGCAGGATGATTTGCCGCCGGCGCCCTGGGCCATGATCGAGAAGGAGCTGGATTCGGTGTTCGCCGATGGCTGGCGGGCCCATCTGGCCGAGGTGTCCGAAAAGCCGGCTGGCGCGGCCTCGATCGCGCAGGTGCACCGGGCGGTGACGAAGGATGGGCGGGCGATCGCGCTGAAGGTGCTGCGGCCGGGCGTAGAGCAGGCCTTTGCCGAGGCGCTGGCGAGCTATGCCTGGGCGGCGGCGCGGGTGGAGCGGCTGGGCGGCGAGTTTGCCCGGCTGAAGCCCAGGCAAGTGATCGAGACGTTCCGGCAGTGGACGCTGGCCGAGCTGTATCTGCGGCGCGAGGCCGGCAATGCCAGCGAGCTGGCGGACGCCGTGCGCGGCGAGCCGGGCGTGAAGGTGCCTGAGGTGGTGTGGGAGCTGACGACGCGGCGGACGCTGGCGCTGGAATGGATTGACGGGTGCAAGTTGACCGACGTGGCGGCCGTGACGGCGAGTGGGGCGGACCGGCAGGCGCTCGCCTCCACGTTGGTGCGCGGGTTCCTGAGCCAAGCGATCGGGAATGGATTTTTCCATGCGGACCTGCACCAGGGGAACATCCTGCTGGCGGATGACGGGCGGCTGGTTCTGATCGACTTCGGCATCATGGGACGGCTGGACCGGCGGGCGCGGGTCTATCTGGCGGAGATCCTCTATGGCCTGATCACCGGCAATTACCGGCGGGTGGCGGACATCCATTTCGAGGCGGGCTATGTGCCGGCCTATCATGACCCGGGCGCGTTTGCGACGGCGCTGCGGGCTGTGGGAGAGCCGATCCGGGGCCGCAGCACGCGGGACATTTCGGTTGCGAACCTGCTGGACGGGCTGTTTTCGATCACGCGGCAGTTCGACATGCCGGTGCAGCCGCACCTGCTGCTGCTGCAGAAGACGATGGTGATGGTGGAGGGGGTGGCGCTGAGCCTGGACCCGGATGTGAACATGTGGGACGTGGCCGCGCCCTATGTGCGGGACTGGATCCGCGACGAGCTGGGGCCCGAGGCGAAGGTGGCGGACGGGCTGGTTGCCAATCTGCGGCTGCTGAGAAGGTTGCCGGAGCTGGCGCAGCGCTTCGTGCGGCAGTTGCCGCCGGAAAGTGCGGCGCCGCCGACTGTGCCGGTGCCGAAGGAGGCGCGGCTTCCGGTGCTGGGGATGGTGGAGCAGCGCGGGAGCCGGCTTCCCTGGGTGCTGCTGGGGGCGGTGCTGGGGGCTTTGGGCTCGTCGCTGTTCTGAGACGAACCGAGCGGCGTTAACCCTAAGCGGCCTTGATCGCACCGGTTCATGGTGGTGACCTGCGGCGCGCTACCCGAGCCGGCGACCTGGGCAATGTTGAGCGCTGGCTTCGGGCTGGTGGGTGGTACTCTGCGTCGGCGCAGGACTGGTTGCCGGACTCGGCGCAAGCCCGGACGGCGGGGCGGAGGCCCTGAGGCCGACGAACCCGTCCGACGGCGTGGCTTTGCCAGGCGCATGTTTTGTTGTTCGTCCTTGCAAGCGGACTCGGCGGCGTTCCGCGCGTGCGCGGACAGCTGTGCGGGGCCGGCGGCCGCGCTTTCGCGGAGCCACGGATCAGCGCTGCGCGCTGACCGTTGCCCGCTTCAGCCAAAAAAGTCCCCGGCAGGTTGCCCTGCCGGGGAGGTTGGTTCCTTGGGGAGGAATTTTTGAAGGGGCCCTGCTGTCGGGGCTCGCCCCGAACTCAGTAGTTGTAGGCGCGCTCTCCGTGAGAGGTGACGTCGAGGCCTTCGCGCTCGGCTTCCTCGGTAGGGCGCAGGCCCATGGTGAACTTCAGCAGGCCGAACAGCACCGCAGAACCCACTCCGGACCAGACGATCGCGACCATTACGGCCTTCACCTGGATCCAGACCTGCGTGGCAGCGCCCGGATAGGTGAATTCGATAATGCCGGGCGTCTTCAGATAGTCGGCGATGCCCTGCCCACCCAGCGCCGGATCGACGAGGATGCCGGTGGCAATGGCGCCGATGATGCCGCCGACACCGTGTATGCCGAAGACATCGAGGCTGTCGTCATACTTCAGGGCGTGCTTCACCTTGGTGCAGAAGACGTAGCAGATGGGCGAGACGATCAGGCCCAGCAGCACCGAGCCCGCAGGGCCGGCGAAGCCCGAGGCCGGGGTGACGGCAACGAGGCCGGCCACCGCACCAGAGACGGCGCCAAGCAGCGACGGCTTGCCCTTGGCGATGTGCTCGACGACCACCCAGCTGACCGTTGCAGCAGCCGTTGCCAGGAAGGTGTTGATGAAGGCGACTGCGGCGACGCCGTTTGATTCCAGGTTGGAACCGGCGTTGAAGCCGAACCAGCCAACCCACAGCAGTGAGGCGCCGATCATGGTCATCACAAGGCTGTGCGGCGCCATGGCTTCCTTGCCGTAGCCCAGCCGCGGCCCCAGGATGATGGCGCCGACCAGGCCAGCGATGCCGGCGTTGATGTGGACGACGGTGCCACCGGCGAAGTCCAGCGCGCCCATGTTGAACAGGTAGCCGGAGTTGGCGGTGACGGCGGCCCAGGCGGATTCCCCTTCCTTGGCGGCTGCGACGAAGGCGTCGGGCCCATCCCAGTACCAGACCATGTGGGCCATCGGGAAATAGACCATGATCAGCCACAGGGTGATGAAGATCATCAGGGACGAAAATTTCACCCGCTCGGCAATCGCGCCGACGATGAGGGCCGCCGTGATGCAGGCGAACGACATCTGGAACGCGACGAAGGTGAGTTCCGGAATATAGACCCCGGTGGAGAAGGTGGCGGCAAGGGTGGTCGCGTCGACACCCTTCAGGAACAGCTTGGAGAAGCCGCCGAAGAAGGGGTTGCCGGCGGTGAAGGCCATGGAATAGCCGAGCGTGAACCAGACGAGCGCTGCGATCGCGACGATCACGAAGACCTGGGTGAGCACCGAGAGCATGTTCTTGGTGCGCACGAGGCCGCCATAGAATAGGGCGACGCCCGGCACCGACATCATCAGCACGATCAGCGTGGAGACCATCATCCAGGTGGTGTCACCCTTGTCGGGGACCGGAACGGCGGGCGCCGCCTCTGCGGCGGGCGCCGCAACTTCTGCAACTGTGGCGGCGGCATCGGTGGCTGCAGCGGCAGCCTCCTGCGCAAACGCCGGATGGGCGGCCGCAATGCCGGCCAGCCCAAAGCCAAGGGCAATCTTGCCCCATGGCAGGTCTCTTAGATCCATGGATGACCCCTTCTTGATTTCGCGCGGCGACATCAGAGCGCCGTTTCGTTGGTTTCGCCGGTGCGGATGCGCACCACTCCGGACATGTCGAACAGGAATATCTTGCCGTCACCGATGGCGCCGGTGTGGGCCGCCTGCTGGATCGCCTCGACGGCGCGTGAGGCGAGGTCGCCGGCAACGGCCACCTCGATCGTCACCTGGGGCACCATGTTCGTGGTGTATTCGGCCCCACGATAGATTTCGGTCTGGCCCTTCTGGCGGCCAAAGCCCTTCACTTCGGTCACTGTCATGCCCGTCACGCCCAGCGCGGTGAGCGCCTCGCGGACGTCGTCCAGTTTGAATGGCTTGATCACGGCGACGATGAATTTCACGATTGCCGAACCCCCTTGTTGCTGCGTGAGAAGGCATTTGCCTTTCCGATGGCAGAACATTGCACGAAGCGTGCCAAGTCAACGCCGTCTTGCAGTGCAGCAAAGTCGGGAGAATTCTGCTCAAATTCGCGGCAGTGGCTCAACGCCGCCTATTCGACTGCCTTTTTTTCAGGCAAGTCTGGAAGTCTGCGTGCCCGGGCACAGTCGTCCGCCGGAACCATCACCCGAATGCCTGGATAGCCGCCGCCCAACAGGCCTGAGAAACCGCTGTCGAACAGCTCGGCATCGATGCCTTGGGCCAGCAGGCGGCCCTGCAGGATCGATGCGAGCGGCACATCATGCACGGTGACGAGTTCGACCAGCAGGGCGCCGATTCTCGGCCCTGCCCTCAGGCCGTGCCGCCGACCGTCAATCCCTCGACCAGCAGGGTGGGCTGGCCGACGCCGGCCGGGACGGATTGCCCGCCCTTGCCGCAGGTGCCGATGCCTTCGTCCAGCGCCATGTCGTTGCCGATGGCCGCGATGCGCTGCATCACCTCGGGCCCATTCCCGATCAGCGTCGCGCCCTTCACCGGGGCACCGATCTTGCCGTCCTCTACCAGATAGGCCTCGGTGCAGCTGAAGACGAACTTGCCCGATACAATGTCGACCTGCCCGCCGCCGAAGCTCTTGGCGAAAAGGCCGCGCTTCACGCTGCGCAGGATCTCGCCCGGATCCTCGGTGCCGCCGGCCATGAAGGTGTTGGTCATCCGGGGCATGGGCGGATGGCGGAAGCTTTCGCGCCGGCCGTTGCCGGTGGCGGCGACGCCCATCAGCCGGGCATTCATCCGGTCCTGCATATAGCCCTTCAGGATGCCGTCCTCGATCAAGACGGTGCGCTCGGTTGGCGTGCCCTCGTCGTCGACACTCAACGAGCCGCGCCGGCCGGCCAGCGTGCCATCGTCGATCACCGTCACGCCCGGCGAAGCGACCCGCTTCCCCACCCGGCCCGAGAAGGCCGAACTTCCCTTGCGGTTGAAATCGCCCTCAAGCCCGTGACCGACGGCCTCGTGCAGCAGGATTCCGGGCCAGCCCGGCCCAAGCACAACCGGCATCACCCCGGCCGGCGCCGGAACACTGTCTAGGTTCACCAGCGCCTGGGCGAGCGCGAGGTCGATCGCGCGCGTCCATTCAGCCTCGTCGAACAGCCGATCATAGAGCTGGCGTCCGCCACAGCCCCAGCTCCCCGATTCGCGGCGACCATTTCGTTCGGTCACGATCCCCACATTAAGCCGGACCAGCGGGCGCACATCTTTCACGCGCACGCCGTCTGCGCGCAGGATCTCGACATGGCTCCAGCTGGCAGCAAGGCTTGCCGTCACCTGCACCACCCGTGGGTCGCGCGCGCGGGCGACTGCGTCGATCCGCTCCAGCAACTTCACCTTCTCGGCGAACGGAACAGCCGAAAGCGGATCGGCATCGGTGTAGAGCCGCGTGTTGGTGCCCTTGGGCGGCTCGGCCGGCGCAACGCCGCCATGACCGGACTTCACGACAGCAATGGTCTCGGCCGCGCGACGGATCGCGGCAGCGGAAATCTCGTTGGCATGGGCATAGGCGCTCACTTCGCCCAGCACGCCCCTCAGGCCGAAGCCGCGCGACTGGTCGAAGCTTGCCGATTTCAGCCGCCCATCGTCAAAGGCGAAGCTCTCTGAGGCGGCAACCTGCAGGTAGAGTTCGCCATCCTCAAGGCCGTCGAGGGCGGCTGCTGTCAGGCGCTCGGCCTCATGCGGGTCGAGTTCGGCATAGAGAAGACTGTCCATCGCCCTGAAATAGGGGCTCGGCCGCGAAACGCCAAAGGCTTAGTGCCGCAAATCCCAGCGCGGCCCATCAGCCCTTGATGATGGTCGTCGCCGCCCTCCTCAATCGTGGTCGCCACCACCGGGGCCCTCGAGCACGAAGCGCCGGTCGCAATAGGGGCAGTCCACATAGCCGCGCTCGTCGATCTGCAGCCAGACCCGCGGATGGCCCAGGGCGCCTTCGTCGCCGTCGCATGCAACGCGGCGGCTGTGCACGGTGCGGACTTCGGGCGGAGGGGGCGCGCGCGTCATGACCGGCCCTCTAGCCGCTTGCGGGCGGGCGGGAAAGGCCTCCCGGAAGTGGGGGGTCATTGCGCTGCAACATCAATGTCGTTGCGTCGCAACATTGGCAGGGCAGCAGGCGCTCTCCGGTTCAATTCCCCTCTCGCTACGGAGCCTGCCGATGATCCGCCTCCTTCTTCTGGCCGCAACCTCCACCCTTGCCCTCACTCCGGCTGCGGCCCAGCAATCGGGTGCAATCGACAGCGGCGCAGAAAGCGGCGACGACGAGATGATCATCGTGACCGCGCAAAAGATCGAGCAGCGGCTGGTGGATGTGCCCGTCACAATCACCGCCTTCACCGGGCGCACGTTGCGCGAACTCGGCGTGACCCAGTTCGACCAGCTTGCAGCATTCGTGCCCGGCCTCAACGTGCAGGAACAATCGCCCAACAACCCCGGCTTCGTGATCCGGGGCATTACGTCCGACACCGGCAGCTCGCAGGGGTCGCCGGCCGTCACCATTTACCTGAACGGCGTGGACGTCTCGCGGTCGCGCGGATCCTATTTCGATCTCTACGATGTTGAGCGCGTCGAAGTCGTGAAGGGCCCGCAATCGACCCTGTTCGGAACAGCTGCTGCCGTCGGTGCCGTGTCGGTCATCACCAACAAGCCAAAGCCTGGCACATCAGGCGAGGTCCGCGCCGGATTCGGCAACTTCAACCAGCGCAAGGTCGACGGCTATGTGAACCTCGGCAACGACAAGGTCGCGCTTCGCGTGGCCGGCGCCGTGAAACTGCGCGACGGGGTGGTTGAGAACATTGCCGGCCGGCCCGGATCCCAGACGCCCAACGGGCCCGAAATCGACGACCTCAACGGGCAGGGCCAGTATGGCGCGCGCGTCTCGCTGCGCTTCACGCCCGACGACCTGATGACGGTGGACCTCATTGCCACCTACGACGGCCAGCGCGCGCCCGGAACTGCCTTCACCAGCGGGACCTTCGCCCCCACCGGCGGCGACACCTCGCCCTTCACTTTCGTCGAAGTGGCCGGATCACCTTTCAGCGAGCAGGTGCTCGGCGCCGAGCAGCCGAGCCTCAGACGCAACGTCTATGACCTGAACCTGACCGCCAGCTATGCGCCGCAGGGCGCGTGGAGCTTCACCGGCATCGCGGCCTACCGGAACTTCGACAGCAACGAGGTGTTCGACGCCGACGGCAGCCAGGCCTGGTACCTGGAGTTTGCGGAGGATGCCCGCGGCGAGCAAATGAGCATGGAGGGTCGGGTCAACTATACGTCCGACCGGTTCCGCGCCTTTGCCGGGGGCAATTATTTCTGGGAGACGGGCTTTCAGCGCGTGCCCTTCAGCTCGGAAGAGGGAACCTTCCTGCAGTGCGCGGCCCGGCTGATTCCCGGCCTCCCCTGCGTCAACAACGCAACGGGGGTGGTAACGGCCCGGCAGGCGACCGCGCTGCTGACGAACGGCGCTGCAACGGTGCTTCCCTACTCGGCCGTCCTGTTCACCAACTCGGCCGACATCGAGACCTTCAGCCTGTTTGCCGACGCCACCTTCATTCCAATCCCAGAGATCGAGATCAACGTCGGCGGCCGCTGGCTGACCGAGGAGCGCAAGAGCGGCTTCTCCTCGCTCAGTCCCAACACCGTCATCACCCGGGGCCCGCTGGTTCCGGGCGGCGTGAACACCAACGGGCAGGTGCTGCGTGGCGAGGGCCGCTTCAACGCGTTCCTGCCGCGCGCCAACATCCTGTTCCGGGCGACCGACAACCTGAACCTCTACGCCACCTACTCGCGCGGCCGCCGCTCGCCGGTGGTGCAGGTCACGGCCGCACGGGTTGCCGGACAGGTGGTGCCGAATGAGCGGGTCTTCCCGGCCGAGCTGCTCAACAATTTCGAGATCGGCCTGAAGGGCAGTGCAGCCGGCGTGAACTTCACGCTCGGCGCCTATCTGATGACGTACAGGGACTTCCAGATCTCGGTTCTGCAGCCGGGCCTGCCGGCGCGGATCGAGAATGCGGACGCCACCAACAGGGGGATCGAAGCAGAGATTTCGGCCGTGCTGAGCCCGCATGTGTCGCTGTTCGCGAACGGGGCCTACATCGATGCGCGGGTGAACGACGATGCCCGTTTCGGCGTCTTTGCAGGCGACCGGTTCCGCCTGCAGTCCGAATGGCAGGGCGCGATGGGCGGCACCTTCAGCGTGCCGGTGTCGAACAGCATCCAGCTGTTCGCGACGCCGACCCTGACCTACCGGTCGTCGCTGTTCTTCGAGCTGCCGAACAACCCGGTGACGTCGCAGGGGCCGGTGACGCTGGTGAACCTGAGGGCCGGCATCCAGGACCGGAACGGCCGCTGGGAGCTGCTGGGCTATGCCACTAACCTGTTCGACAATCAGTATCTGCTCGATGCCGGCAACACGGGCGGCGCGTTCGGCATTCCGACCTTCATCCGGGGTCTGCCGCGGCTGTTCGGGGTGGAAGCGGTGTATCGGTTCTAGCGCTCACGGGCGCAGCCGTCCGCGGAGGGCTGCGCGAGGGAGCGCACACATACTGCACTTTGTCGAACTGCATATGGCGTTCGTCGAAGCCGATGGCAGCCGTCGAACGGGCAGGCGCACTTGTCGAGCGGGGCGCGACCCGGCGGCAAGGCTTCGGCATATCGGGATCATCGTGCTGCCGGGGTTTTCTACCCCCCTCTCTGAGGAGCCCGGCAGCATCAACCGAACAGGAGACACCCGATGCCCGCCTTTTCCAGCACCCGCACCTTCATACCGCTCGCAGTGCTCGCCGCCGTCGCAATGACCTGCCTGCAGGGCGCCGCCTTTGCCGGCACCATGCCGATGGAATCGACCCACCGGTCCGTCAAGGTTGCGATCGATGGCCTCAACCTCGCCAACCCCGCCGGTGT
>JBKDAC010000256.1:0-439 GCA_046316515.1 Sandaracinobacter sp.
CGCGCCTCGCGCCGGGGGTTGGAGTCGGCATGAAGCGAAATAAACATATCCGCCTCAAGCCGCCGCGCCATCGATACCCGATCAGCGAGCATAATAAAGCGGTCATCTTCCCGCGTCAGCGCCACACGATAGCGGCCGGTCCTAAGGAGCGCTGCGCGCAGCGCCTTAGCATAGGCCAGGGTGACGTCCTTTTCCAACGTACGATTCGCGCCAATTGCGCCCGGGTCCTGACCGCCATGACCGGCATCGATTACAATCAGCGGCTTGGTCTTTTCATCACGTACAATTGGCGGCGGAACAGAAGTTTGCGTTGCAACTGGCCGAAGCGGGGGAGATACCGCCTTATCCGAAGCCAGATCGAGCACATATTGCCATTGTTTGGTCCCGCCGGAGGGCGGCACAGAATAACTGCCAAGCACCCGCACGGGCTGTTTAAGTT
>JBKDAC010000257.1:0-3021 GCA_046316515.1 Sandaracinobacter sp.
GCGCGCGGAACCGGGGTGTGGCCGAGGCGACCCGGGAATGGGTGGTGTTCCTGGACGTGGACGACCGCTGGTTTCCCTGGACCATTCCCACCTTGCGGCAGCTGCTTGCCGGACCTGCCGGGGAGGCGGCCATGCTGTTCCTGCGGACAGCGAAGTTTGCGCAGGAGGATGAACTGGCCGCGGTGGAGCCGGAGCCCGAGGTGTTTGAGCTGCTGCCGGATATCGTAGCCTTTGCGAACCATCCTGACATCGCGGTGATGGGGACGTGGGGCACCTGCAATGCGGCGGTGCGCAGGTCGTTGATCCGGGAGGCCGGCGGCTTCGAGGAAAGCCTGCGCTGTGCCGAGGATGTGGACCTGTTCTTCCGATTGTCTGCGAGCGGATCCGTCGGGATGGTGCGCGGGCCGGTGATGGTGGGCTATCGGACGTCCAGCGTCGACAGCCTGTCTGGCGACAGGGCGCGGTTGATCGAGGGCATCGATTTCATCACGCAGGGGCTGCGGTCGGGGCGCTATCCGGATCCCGGCGGGCGGCTGGCGCAGGTGAACGAGCGGCGGCGGCTGCTGATTGCACGCATTGCCTTTGCCGAGGGAAATTTGGCCGATGCCTATCGGCTGATCCTGCCGCATGCGGCCTTCGTGGCGCGGCAGTGGGGCGCTGGGGTCTGGCTGCGGACAAGCCTGACGCCGCTGTTGTCGCTGGTGAAGCCATCGACCTACCATTTCGACTGGAAGAGGTGGCGGAATGGCTGATATCGGCTTTTCCGTTGTCATCCCGACCTACAACCGCGCAGCACATGTGGCAGCCTGCCTGGCGCCCTTCCTGGACGAGGGCGCGACCGGGCTGGAGGTGATCGTGGTGGACGATGGCTCCTCGGACGCGACCCAGCAAGAGGTGGAGGCGGCGGCACGCCAGAGCCGGGGGGCGGAAATCCGTTTCGTCCGGCAGGCGAACGCCGGCCCGGGTGCCGCACGCAACCGGGGAGCGGGGATGGTCCGGTCGGACTGGATCGTCTTTCTGGACATCGACGATCGCTGGTTTCCCTGGACGATTGCCGCCGTTCGCCGGGCGCTTGCGGAAGCGGGGGACGCCTCACTGCTGTTCCTGAACACCCGGAACTTTGTGGACGATGCAGAGCTGGAGCAGTTGCGCGCAGCTGAGGTTCGGCTGGTGCGGCACATCGGCTTTCTGCGGTTCGACCAGGAGCGGCCCATGCCGACCTTCGGGAGTTGCAATGCCGGGGTCAGGCGGGACGCATTTCAGGCTATCGGCGGCTTCGAGACCTCCATCCGCTGTGCCGAGGATATCGACCTCTTCTATCGCCTGGAGGGTACGGGCAGCGTGATCTCGGCGATCGGGGTCGATCTGGTCGGCTATAGGTTGAACAGCGGTGGTTCGCTGTCGTCCAACCCCGTCCTGATGCGCGAGGGGCTGGACTTCATGGAGCGCGAGCTGGCGCGCGGGCGCTACCCCGGACCGGCAGCCGAGCTGAGGGCCATGATGAACAGGCGCCGGACCCGCTGGGCCCGCATCTATTTCGCGCGTGGAATGGTGCGCGCGCCCTATGGACTGCTGTTGCCCGACATGCCGACCCGGTTCCGGACGCTGGGCATGGTGGAGTGGCTGAAGCTGGTGCTGACCCCGCCGCTAAGCCTGGTCAGGCCGTCGAATTACCACTTCGGCTGGCGGGCGTTCCTGCGCGGGACATCCTGAGAGGGATTCGGGTGGCCTGGCCGGCCCCGGGCTGATCAGCGGGCCTTGGCCGATGCGTCTGTCGTGAGGCCGACGAGCACGTCTTCGAGCCGGCGGGAGAGCAGCAGGCTGTCGTAGGCCATGGCGACCTCGCGCGCGGTTTCGCCCATGCGCCGGCGCAGGGCCTCGTCCTCGGCAAGGCGCAGCATGGCTGCGGCCTGGGTCGGCACATCTTCGGAATCGAACAGATAGCCATTCTCTGTGTCGCGCACCTGTTCCGGGATTCCGCCGTTGCGAGAGACGACGAGCGGGAGGCCGGCGGCCCCGCCTTCGGTGAGGGTGACCGGCAGGCCTTCGTTCCAGCCGTTGATGGCCCGGCTGTGCTGGATGAGCACATGGCTGCCGGCCAGCACATCTGCCAGCTGGTCCGGCGCCCGGTAGCCCATGCGCTCGATGGCGGCGCGAGCCGGACTGCGGGCAATGGCGGCATCCAGCTCGGCTTCGAGCGGGCCCTGGCCCACCAAGCTGAGCGTGGACGCCGGATGGCGCGCATGGACGGATTCGAAGGCTGCGAGGCTTTGCAGCACGCCCTTCTCCTCGCTGATCCGGCCGACGGAAATGAAGCGGATCGGATCGCCGGGGTTCCGCTGGGGAAGCGGCCTGGACGCGAACAGCCCTGTCGGCGCGCCGCAGGGAATGACGCTGTGGGGCGGCAGGGGAAAGAGTGCCGCCAGCCGGTCGATCTGGAACTGGCCCACGGCGACGAGATGCTGGACGCGGGGCATGATCGCGGCAAGCGCTGCCCGGTAGCCCGGCTGCCGAAGCATCAGCGAGACGTCGCGGCCATGGACATGGACGAGAAGGGGAATCCCGGGTGGGAGCGACGCCCCGACCACGATCCCGTTCCAGCCGAAATGGCACAGGACCGCATCGGGCCGGCACTGTTCGATCCGGTTGCGGACTTCGGTGCGGGTGGCGGCGTCGGGCAGATAGCCTGACGCGAGGCCGAGGCGGCGGCGGATCCTGCGGCCCGTGGTCATCTTGCGTGGGTCGCCCCGGCTGAACAGCGCCGATTCCACTCCGTCCGGCAGTGGCACGCTGTCCGGCGCGCGGGTCCAGCCGATGAGGGTGGATCGGAAGCGGGTGAAGGCTTGCAGCTGCCGCATCATCCAGACTTCGGAGCGGATGCCGATTTCCGTTGTAACGACGGCAAGACGCAGCGCGGCTGTCGCGGAACCCCCTTCTGCGCTGCCGTCAGCCATTGTCCTGTGGCGTAAAGCAGGGTCGCTTGCGGGTCAATCGCTGCGGTCCGGCAGCCCAAGCCATACG